>NZ_JBEXSI010000003.1:0-205506 GCF_040613515.1 Streptomyces sp. NPDC006261 | reverse complement strand
GTGGGCGGTAGGCCTCGATATGCCCATTTCGGCTGCCACATGAGCTACTGGCCGCCCGCCGAGGACGCGATCGACCAGGATTCGCCTGCCGTGAACGGTCAGCCGGGCATTACGGTGGGACACGAAGACCTCCGTGCGGTGAAGACTCGACACCTCCACCACACCGGAGGTCTTCGCCATGATCAAGCCCGGTCGACGTTAACAACGCTCGTGATCAATACAGCTAGTGCCTGGGAAGGCCGCTCGTCCACGTGCGTAGCTCCTCCATCAGGGCCCGCCGGCCCAACGCCCAGGCCGCAGCTCCTGTTCGGTGCGGACCGCGGCGGGCTCGACGACCCCGCCTTCTGCTCCGACATGGTGAAGTTCCTCGTCGCCGCGCTGGACACGGTGAACCCCGCCTTTGCTTGGGTGGGCGCGGATGCCCCGGCCTCGGAGGAGACCAACCTCGACTGGGTGCTGGGCCGACGCGTACGGGCTTCGGCGCGGGAGGCCCGCATGCTGTTGCGCGGCTACTCACGGACGACCGTGTGCCCGGAAGGGCTGTCCCGGCGGCCCGGCGGGCCCGGTGCCCTGGCCGCCACCGGCGCCTTCCACGCGGTCTGCCCGCTCCGGGCGGGCGGGGTGGTGCTCCAGGCGAGCAGAATGCCCGCCGAGTACACGGACGACGTCCTCCGCGGGGTCTTCGAGGCCCTGCGCCCGGTCCTTCCTGCCAGCGTCCCTCAATTCGACCCGTCCCACCCCCGACCTGCGTCACGTCCCGGAGGACGCGGCCCGCCCGGCGCGCTAGCCGCAGTCGCTGGGACCCGAACCCGCCGCGCCCTCACGAGGTCCACCGGTACCGCCGCTCCGGCCGCCCCGTCCCCCCGTACCGCAGCGTCACCTCCGCCCGGCCCGTCCCCACGAAGTGCTCCAGGTAGCGGCGTGCGCTCACCCGGGACAGGGCGCCCGCCTCCGCGCACTCCGTGGCGGACAGGCCTTCGGGGCTGCCCCGCAGGGTGCGTTCCACCAGGTCGGCCGTGGGGGCGGCCAGGCCCTTGGGGAGTTCTCGGGAGCCGGGCGGGCGGGTGCCGAAGATCTGGTCCACGTCCTCCTGGCGCGCCTCGCCCAGCTCGTCCAGGCGGGTGCGGAGCGCGGCCACATGGCGCAGCTGCTCCTGGAGGGCGGACCGGCTGAACGGCTTGATGAGGTAGTGCAGAGCCCCTGCCCGTAGCGCGGCTCGGATCACCCCCGCGTCCCTGGCCGCCGTGATGAACAGGGCGTCCGCGCTGGGGCGTGAGGCGTCCCGCTCCTCCGCCGAGCGCAGGGCGCGCAGTACGTCGATCCCGTCCATGTCCGGCAGGTAGATGTCCAGCAGCACCAGGTCGGGGCGCAGCCGCTCCGCCGCCCGCAGGGCTTCGGCGCCGTTGTGTGCCACACCGGCCACCGTGAAACCGTCCATTGCGGACACGTAGCGGCTGTGCAATTTCGCGACCATGAAGTCGTCGTCCACCACCAGCACCGTTGTCACGCCGACACGCTAAGCCGCGACCGCAACGACCACAACGTCCGTTGATTCCGGAAGAGAGACAGGGTGTTAACGCGCGGGCAACATGTGGGCCACTTCACAGTGAAAGGTGGAACTCGTGCGACTGCGCACCCCCGTCACCCTGCTCGGAGCCGCCCTGTTGGTGCTCGTGGGGCCGCCCCTGCTCGCCACGGGCGACGGCTCCGACACCGGCACCCAGATACCCGGGCTCCGCTTCATGGTCCCCAACACCCCGGGCGGCGGCTACGACATCACCGCCCGCACCATGGCCAAGAACGCCGAGGACGCCGGGCTCACCCACAACATCGAGGTGTTCAACCTGCCCGGAGCCGGCGGCACGGTCGGCCTCACCCGGCTCGTCGGCGAACACGGCAACGGCAAGCTCGCCCTCTCCATGGGCCTCGGCGTCGTCGGTGCCGTCCACACCAACAAGTCCCCGAGCACCCTCGCCGACACCACCCCCATCGCCCGGCTCACCGAGGAGCCGGACATCGTCGTCGTCGCCAAGAGCTCCCCGTACCGCACCATCGGTGAGCTGCTCGCCGTCTGGAAGAAGAATCCGGCCGCCGTGCCGGTGGGTGGCGGATCGTCGCCGGGCGGGCCCGACCACCTTGCCCCCATGCTCATGGCGCAGGCCGCCGGGATCGCCCCGAAGGCGGTCAACTACGTCCCGTTCGACGGCGGCGGCGAGCTCCTCGCCTCCGTCCTCGGCAACAAGGTCGGCTTCGGCGTCTCCGGTCTCGGCGAGTACCGCGACCAGATCGAGGCGGGCGAGCTGCGGCTGCTCGCCGTCACCGGCCCGAAGCGGGTCCCCGGCATGGACGCGCCCACCCTGCGCGAGGCGGGCCTCGACACCGAGTTCACCAACTGGCGCGGCATCGTCGCCCCGCCCGGCCTCTCCGATGCCGAACGCACCAAGCTCACCGGACTGATCACCAAGCTGCACGCGTCGAAGGAGTGGAAGGAGTCGATGAGGAAGAACGGCTGGGACGACGCCTTCCTCGCCGGTGAGCCCTTCGGGGACTTCCTCGACGAACAGGACCGGCGCGTCGCCACTGTGCTGAAGGAGCTGGGGCTGTGACCACCGAACCGACAGGGCCCGGCCCGAAGAGCGACACCACCCCCCGCTCCTGGCTGCGCGACCACTCCGAACTCGGCGTCTGCGTCCTCCTGCTGGCCATCGGCGTCCTCGTCCTCACCGATGCCCTCACCATGAGCGTCGACATCGCCCAGCGCGGCCCCATCGGCCCCCGGACCGTCCCCTTCGTCGTCGGCTCGGCGCTCCTCCTCGTCGCCGTCCTCCTCGCCGTCGACGTCCTGCGCGGCGGGCGCGGCGAGGCCGAGGGCGGTGAGGACGTCGACCTCGGCGAACCCGCCGACTGGCGCACCGTCCTCCTCCTCAGCGGCGTCTTCCTCGCCACCGCCGTCCTCATCGGCCCCCTCGGCTTCCCGATCGCCGGGGCGCTGCTCTTCTGGGGCTCCGCCTACGCCCTCGGCAGCCGCCACCACGACCGCGATCCGCTGATCGCCGCCGTCCTCTCCCTCGCCACCTACTTCCTCTTCGACCACCTGCTCGGCGTCCCCCTTCCGGGCGGCCCGCTGATGGGAGTGATCTGACCGATGGACTCCCTCAACTCCCTCCTCGACGGGTTCGGTACGGCGCTCACGCCGGCCAACCTGCTCTGGGCCGCCCTCGGCGTCCTGCTCGGCACGGCGATCGGTGTGCTGCCCGGCATCGGGCCCGCCATGGCCGTGGCGCTGCTGCTCCCGGTGACGTACGGACTCGACCCGACCGGCGCGTTCATCATGTTCGCCGGGATCTACTACGGCGCGATGTTCGGCGGCTCCACCACCTCGATCCTCCTCAACACCCCCGGCGAGAGCGCCGCCGTGGTCGCAGCGATCGAGGGCAACCCGATGGCGAAGGCCGGACGCGGTGCCCAGGCGCTGGCCGCCGCCGCGATCGGCCACTTCGCGGGCGGCATGATCGGCACGATCCTGCTCGTCGTCCTCGCCCCGACCGTCGCCTCCCTCGCCATCGGCATCGGAGCGCCCGACTACTTCGCGATCATGGTGCTGGCCTTCATCGCCGTCACCTCCGTCCTCGGCGCCTCCCGCATCCGCGGCCTCGCCTCCCTGCTCATCGGCCTCACCATCGGGCTGGTCGGCCTCGACCAGATGACCGGGCAGCAGCGCCTCACCTTCGGCTCGCTCCAACTCGCCGACGGGGTCGACGTGGTGATCGTCGCGGTCGGCCTCTTCGCGATCGGCGAAGCCCTCTGGGTCGCCGCCCACCTGCGCCGCTCCACCGGCGAGCCGATCCCCGTCGGCCGCCCCTGGCTGGGCCGGGCCGACCTCCGCCGCACCTGGAGGCCCTGGCTGCGCGGCCCGCTCATCGGCTTTCCGTTCGGGGCGATACCGGCGGGCGGCGCGGAGATCCCCACCTTCCTCAGTTACGTCACCGAGAAGCGGCTCTCCAAGCACCGCGCCCAGTTCGGCAAGGGGGCCATCGAAGGCGTCGCGGGACCGGAGTCGGCGGCCTCCGCCTCCGCCGCCGGAACCCTCGTCTCGATGCTCACCCTCGGCCTGCCCACCACCGCGGTCGCCGCCGTGATGCTCGCCGCCTTCCAGCAGTACGGGATCCAGCCGGGGCCCCTGCTGTTCGAGCGGGAGCCCGAGCTGGTCTGGGGCCTCATCGCCTCGCTCTTCGTCGGCATGGTGCTGCTGCTCACCCTCAACCTGCCGCTCGCCCCCCTCTGGGCGAAGCTCCTGCGGATCCCACGCCCCTATCTGTACGCGGGCATCCTCTTCTTCGCCGCCGTCGGCGCGTACGCGGTCGGCGGGGAGTCGCTGGACCTGGTGATCCTCCTGGTCATCGGTCTGATCGGGTTCGGGATGCGGCGCTACGGACTGCCGGTCCTGCCCGCCGTCATCGGCGTGATCCTCGGCCCGGCCGCCGAACAGCAGTTGCGGCGCGCGCTCCAGATCAGCGACGGCAGCGTGACCGGGCTGGTCAACACCCCGTTCTCCATCACCGTTTACGCGATCGTGGCGCTGATCGTGGCCTGGCCGCTGCTGTACCGGCTGGTCGTCGTGCGGCGGAACGACCGGAAGGAGGCCACGAAAGCCGGTTCTGTCAGCGGTGGCTGAGAGTATCGACGGCATGACGACGATCGACTGGGACGCGGCGGCCGGATCCTTCGACGAGGAGCCCGACCACGGGCTCCTCGACCCCGCCGTGCGCGACGCGTGGGCCGGGCGGCTGGAGAGCTGGCTGCCCGCCACCCGCGGGGACGTGCTGGACCTGGGATGCGGCACGGGGAGCCTCTCGCTGCTCGCCGCCGGCCAGGGGCACAGGGTCACCGCCGTCGACCGGTCGCCCCGGATGGCCGAGCTGGCCCGCGCCAAGCTCGCCGGGACCGGCGCCGAGGTCCTCGTCGGGGACGCGGGCCGGCCCCCGGTGGGGGAGCGGGCGTTCGACGTGATCCTGGCCCGGCACGTCGTCTGGCTGCTGCCCGACCCGGCGGCCGCCCTGGAGCATTGGTTCGGGCTGCTGAAGCCGGGCGGGCGGCTGGTGCTGATCGAGGGGGTCTGGGGCGGTGTCGGCCTCTCCGCCGCCCGGATCACCGCCCTGCTCGCCCCGCACACCGAGCGCGTCCACCACGAGGACCTGGCAGCGGACCCGCGGCTGTGGGGCAAGGAGGTCGACGACGAGCGGTACGCCCTGGTGGCCCGCGCCGAGCCGCCCCACCGGCACACCGAGGTCGTCGATGTCCACCTGATCCTGCGCCGCGGCCCGGACGTCCTGCTCGCCCGCCGCGCCGGCACGGGATACGCGGACGGCCTGCTGCACATGCCCTCCGGCCACGCGGAGGACGGTGAGGACGTCCGCGAGGCGGTGATCCGGGAGGCCGCCGAGGAGATCGGTGTCGCGCTGGACCCCGACGAGCTGCGGGTCGCCCTCGTGATGCAGCACCGCGGGCCCGGCGGCGGGGCGCGGATGGGCTGGTTCTTCGTCGCGGAGTACGACGCGGAGCGCCCGCCGCACAACGCGGAGCCGGAGAAGTGCTCCGAGCTGGGCTGGTTCCCGCTGGACGCGCTGCCGGACGACATGGTCGCTTACTGCCGTGCGGCCCTGGACGGTTACCGGGCGGGCGAGCACTTCCTGATCCACTGGCACGAGGACGGCGATCCGATCGCCCACCGGCCGGGCGGCCCGCGCCGGGCCGTTGCGCTGCCGCCCGCCGACGAGCGGACCGGCCGGGTGCACCACATCGAGCTGTGGGTGCCCGACCTCGCGGGTGCAAAGCGCCGCTGGGGCTGGCTGCTGACCCGGCTCGGCCATCTCCCGTACCAGCGCTGGGCGAACGGCCGCAGCTGGCGGCGCGGCGGGAGTTACGTGGTCGTCGAGCAGTCCCCCGACCTCTCCGCCGACCACCACGACCGCCGCCGCCCCGGCCTCAACCACCTGGCGTTCCACGTCGCGGACCGGGCCACGCTGGACTCCCTGACGGCCGAGGCCCCCGCGTACGGCTGGCGCCTGCTCCACCCCGAGCGTCACCCGTACGCCGGCGGTGAGGGCCACTGCGCCGCCTATCTGGAGGACGAGGCGGGGTACGAGGTGGAGCTGGTCGTGATGTCCACGCCCCGCCCCTGAAACGTGGTCGGTGGGGTGAGGGGTCGGTCAGGCCAGCAGGCCCGTCAGCCCCTCCGTCCGGGCCAGCCGCTCCAGCTCGTCCAGGGCTCCGGCCGCCGTCCCGGCCGCCTCGGGGTCGCGTACGGCCAGGCCGCTCGCCTCGAACTCATCCTCGTCCAGCCGGAGTACGCAGGAGCCGTCCGCCGCCACCCACAGGTCCAGGTCCAGATCCTCGACCGCCAGCACCCCGTCGGCCAGGACCGCGGGCCGCGTGATGTCGCAGTACCAGCCCTTGAGCTCGCCGTCGGCGGTGCGGACCTCCTTCACCGCGAACCACCGGTCCCGCCAGTAGTGCTCGGTGAAGACATCGCCCGGCTCGAACCGGACGAAGCCGAAGTCCCGCACCCCGGGCGCGGCCCACGGCGCCCGGACGGTGACCCGGCTGCCGTCGTCGCGGACCAGCTCCGCCGGATACCTGATCTTGGTGCGGCCCGCCTTGGTCAGGGCGACGACCAGCCCCTTCGAGCGGGGCGCGCGGGACTCAGCCGAGGGTGCGGGCATGGCGGACCTCCGTAGCGCGGACGGTGTAGCCGAACCACTTGTTGATGGCCAGCATCGGACCGTTGCCCGTGTCGTTGGCGGTGTAGGCGTCCGTGTACCCGGCCGCCCGCGCCCGGTGCAGCGAGTCGTTCTTCGCCAGCTTGGCCAGACCCCGTCCCCGGAAGGCCCGCAGGGTGCCGGTCATGTTGCTGGAGTACGTCCGGGTCCCGTCGGTGCCGGCCGCGCTGAACGCCGCCACCCGACCGTCCACCAGGACCACCGTGGTCAGGGCCGCGTCGAAGGTCGGGTGGCGCCAGGTGCTCGTCAGCCAGTCCTCGTAGTCGTCCAGCGCGGTGGGGATGTCGCTCGGCTCGTCCAGCGTCACCTCGGCGTCCGCCTCGAAGAGTGGCCGGGGATCACCGGCGAAGTCGGCGCCCGACCTCAGCTCGACACCCGCCGGGACCTCCTGGCGCGGCGGCAGGGCGCCGCCCGCCAGGTCCAGGTGCTGGAAGTGGGCGGAGCGGCCCGGCCGGTAGCCCCGGCCGCGGGCGAACTCCAGGCTCTCCGGCGTGTCCAGCACCCAGGCGTGCACGACCGTGGCCCCCGCCTGCGCCAGATGTTCCTCCGCCGTGCTCAGCAGCAGCGAGCCCGCCCCGTGGCCGGTGTGGCCGGGGAGCACGTGCGGGGTACAGGACCCCTGCCCCGGTTCCGTGCTGTCGTGGGCGATGCCGGCCTGCGCGGTGCCGATGATCTCGCCGTCCCGCTCGGCCACCAGCAGCCGGTGGTGCCGGTCCGGATGGGCGTGGGCCAGATCGTGGGTCACCTGCTCGGGAGTGGACACCAGGTAGGGGACCGCCGCCCGCCGGACGCGGGTCCACGCCTCCGCGTCGGACGGCCGGAAATCGCGCACAATCACTGTCATGCGGCGGAGGTTACGCGCGGCCCCGCCGCGACCGCCTCCCCTTTTTCCCGCCGCGGGGGGCGCCCGTGGGGGACAATCGGCCGGTGACTGAGAAGCCCGCGACTGAGAAGCCCTTGACTGAGAAGATCGTCCTGGACCCGGACTCCGGCATCGCCCCGTACGAGCAACTGCGCACCCAGCTCTCCGAACGGGCCCGTTCCGGCGTGCTCCCGGTCGGCCACCGGCTCCCGACCGTACGCGGCTTCGCCGAGGAGCTGGGCCTCGCCGCCAACACCGTGGCCAAGGCCTACCGCGCGCTGGAGGCCGACGGCGTGATCGAGACCCGGGGGCGCAACGGGACCTTCGTCGCGGCGGCGGGGGGAGCGGCCGAGCAGAAGGCCGCCGCCGCCGCGCAGAGTTACGCGGAGGCCGCCCAGCGGCTCGGGCTGCCCCGGGACCGGGCGCTGTCGCTCGCCCAGGACGCGGTGCGGGCCGCGTACACGCGCTGACCCGACCCGCGCCCACCCCCGCACCGGCTACAGATACAGCCCCGCGTCCGCCCCCGCGTCCTGCTTCGGCACCGACGCGGGGCCGATCCCCCGGCGCAGCGCGTACAGCTCCGCGAGCGAGCTGCCCTCCCGGCTCACGCCCTCCTCCGTCCCCAGCCAGGCCACCGACTCCTGGCGCGTCAGCGCGCCCACCTCGATCCGGGCCAGACAGCGTCCCGGCCGGACGACCGCCGGGTGCAGCCGCTCCAGGTCCTCGTTGGTGGTGACCCCCACGAGCACGTTGCGGCCCTGGCCGAGCAGGCCGTCCGTCAGGTTCAGCAGCCGGGACAGCGCCTGGCCCGCGGTGTGCTTGGCCTCGCCCCGGATCAGCTCGTCGCAGTCCTCCAGGAGCAGCAGCCGCCACCGGCCCTTCGCCGTGCCGTCGTCCTCGCCGATCGCGATGTCCATGAGATAGCCGACGTCGTTGAAGAGCCGCTCCGGGTCCAGTACGCAGTCGACCTGGCACCAGTCGCGCCAGGAGCGGGCCAGGGTGCGCAGCGCGGACGTCTTGCCGGTGCCGGGCGGCCCGTGCAGCAGGAGCAGCCGGCCCGCGATGTCGTCCGGAGTGACCTTCATCAGCCGGTCCATGGCATCGGCCACCGGTGCGGTGTAGTTGGGGCGCACCTCGTCCCAGCTGCCGGCGCTGATCTGCCGGGTGGTGCGGTACGGGCCGCGGCGCGGAGAGACGTACCAGAAGCCCATGGTCACGTTGTCGGGCCGCGGTTCCGGCTCGTCCTGGGCACCGTCGGTCGCCTGCCCGAGGATCGTCTCCGCCAGCTCGGGGCTGGTCGCGGTGACGGTGACGTCCGCGCCCCGGTTCCACCGCGAGACCAGCAGGGTCCAGCCGTCGCCCTCGGCCAGGGTGGCGCTGCGGTCGTCGTCACGGGCGGCCCGCAGCACCGAGGCGCGCGGGGGCAGCAGGGTCGCCGCGGCCTTGACCCGGTCGAGGGAGGAGCTGTGGGAGTACGGCTGCTCGCCCGTCGCGAAGCGGCCGAGGAAGAGCGCGTCGACGACGTCGGAGGGGGAGTCGCTGTCGTCGACGGTGAGCCGGATCGGCAGCGCGGACTCAGGGTTGGCAGACATGGCGCACATGATCCGGCACGGGACCACCCCGTGCACCCAGGTTTCACCGGTCCGCCCCGCCTCCCGGCGCCGGACGCGCCGTCACCTGCGGGCGCAGGAGGTGACGCTACGACACCGGCGCCGCAAGGCGCGTGCGTTGAGTCTCCGGGGGCGGGCGGAAGCACTCACCACTTATTTTTGGCATGAACACTTCCAGAAGAACGAGTGCGCTGCTACTACGGAGTAGGCAGATACCCCCTGCTCAAGGAGCCCTCCATGAAAATGTCCAGACTCGTGGCGTTCTCGTCCTCACTCCTGCTCGGTGCCGCCCTCGCCCTGACCGGTGCGGGGATCGCGAACGCCGACTCCTCCGTCCAGGCCGTCGACTACGTGGCCCTCGGTGACTCGTACTCCTCCGGCGTCGGTGCCGGCAGCTACGAGAGCTCCAGTGGAAACTGCAAGCGCAGCACCCGCGCCTTCCCCAGGCTCTGGGCCGCCGCCAACTCCCCGTCCAGCTTCGCCTTCACCGCCTGCTCGGGCGCCAGGACCAACGACGTCACGAGCAGTCAGCTCGGACCGCTCAACGCCTCCACCGACCTCGTCTCGATCTCCGTCGGCGGCAACGACGCGGGCTTCGCCGACGTCATGACGACCTGTGTCCTGCAGTCCGAGGCCACCTGCCTCAGCCGCATCGCCACCGCCCGCGCCTACGTCGACTCGACCCTGCCCGGCCGCCTCGACTCCGTGTACTCCGCCATCAAGGCCAAGGCGCCCTCCGCCCGGGTCGTCGTCCTCGGTTACCCCCGCTTCTACCAGCTCAACGGCGGCTGCGTGGCCGGCCTCAGCGAGAAGGAGCGCTCCGCCATCAACGGCGCCTCCGACTACCTGAACGCCGCCACTGCCAAGCGCGCCGCCGACCACGGCTTCACCTTCGGTGACGTCAGGACGACCTTCACCGGACACGAGATCTGCTCGAGCAACCCCTGGTTGCACAGCGTGAACTGGCTCAACATCGGCGAGTCCTATCACCCCACCGCGGCCGGACAGTCGGGCGGCTATCTGCCCGCCTTCAAGTCGGCCGCCTGACAGGCGAGGTACACCGCGAACCGGCCCCCTGTACGGGAGGTCCCGGCCGTCGGGGCCTCCCGTACCGTCGAACAATCCATCCGAACTGTCCGAAGTCGCCCTGGAATCGGGCTGATTCGGTAACTGGTCGTCAACCTCCGTATGTGTGTGCTCGATCCTGTGGGCGGGATACCCGTGTGTCACCGTGGGGCGATAGGGTTAACCTGCCCGGACCGGGTGCCCTCGTACGGGTGGGGAGTGACATGGAACAGATAACGGTGCGGAGCAGGCCTCGGGTGCCTGCCATCACATGCGGAAGCGGTGCGACCAGTACGCGCCTCGACCGCCATCTCGCGGTGCTCGGCGGCCCTGTCGTCCCGCAGCGCGAGTCGGCGGAGGCGACGCTGCTGATGCGCGAGCTGACCTCACGTGATGCCGCGCACACCCGCCGGAGCAGGAGCGCCCGCGTGTCGCTCTTCGCGCCGCTGCGGCGACTGCGGCGTTCGCTCTTCGGCAGCCGCCACTGACCGACGCACGTCGACCACTGGGCCGGCCCGCCGTTCGGGGCGGCCCTGCCGCTCGGGGCACCCCACCGCTCGGGGTGGCTCAGGCGATCACTCCGTCCCGGCGCAGCGCCGATGTCTGCTCGTCCGTCATCCCCAGGGCTCGCAGCAGTGCATCGGTGTGTTCACCCAGCGCCGGTACGGCTCCCATCCGAGATTCCGGGCCGCCCGGCAGCGTGATCGGCGGCAGCAGCGACCGCAACGGCCCGACCGGTGACTCCACTTCCCGCCACCGGTTCCGGGCCGCCAGCTGCGGGTGCGCCGCCACGTCGGCCACCGTGTTCAGCCGGGCGCAGGCGATGCCCGCCGCGTCCAGTGCGTCCAGCGCCTCCTGGCCCGTCAGCCGGGCCAGCGCCCGCCCCACCACCTCGTCGGTCCGCTTCCGGTTCGCGGTGCGCGCCGTGTTCGTCGCGAAGTCGGGGTCGTCGGCCAACCCGGGCAGTGCGAGTACCTGTTCGGCGAGCCGTCGCCACTCCCGGTCGTTCTGCACGGAGAGCAGGACCTGTTCGCCGTCGGCCGTGCCGTAGGCGTCGTACGGTGCGATCACCGAGTGCGCGAGCCCCGTACGCGGCGGGGGAGGGGCGCCGTGCATCCCCTGGTGCAGCGGATGCCCCATCCACTCGGCCAGCGCGTCCAGCATGGAGACCTCCACCGGCCCGCCGCGCCCGGTCGTACCCCGCCGCAGCAGCGCCGCCAGTACGCCGGAGAACGCGTACATGGCCGCCGCGATGTCCGCCGCCGGAATGCCCGCCTTCACCGGCTGATCGGCCGTCCCCGTGACGGAGACCAGACCCGCCTCGCACTGCACGAGCATGTCGTAGGCCCGCTTGTGCGCGTACGGTCCGCTCTCCCCGTAGCCGGAGACGTCCACGGCCACCAGCCGCGGGTGGGCCGCACAGAGCGTGGTGGCGTCCAGCCCGAGCCGGGCCGCCGCCCCCTGGGCCAGGTTCTGTACGAACACGTCGGCCCCGGAAACGAGTTCACGCACGACCGCCAGGCCGCGTGGGTCCTTCAGGTCGACGGCGAGGGACTCCTTGCCCCGGTTGCACCAGACGAAGTGCGAGGCGAGGCCGCGGGCCGCCGTGTCGTACCCGCGCGCGAAGTCGCCGCCGTCCGGGCGCTCCACCTTGATGACCCTGGCGCCGAGGTCGGCGAGCTGTCGGGTGGCGAAGGGGGCGGCGACGGCCTGTTCGACGGCCACCACGGTGATGCCGTCGAGGGGGAGTGGCGATGTGTTCATGGCCCCGTGCTTACCCTGTGACCGGCGCATGTACCACTCCCGTCCCTCACGGCAGGCTCACAGCAGCGCGAACTGCCCCTCTGGTCCCTCCTCCTGGTGGCCGAGGACCGAGGCGGGCCGCCGTACGGAGGCCGGGACCGGCAGCACCCCCGCCGCCCGCAGCTCGTCCCGGGAGATCAGGGGCGCCCGCTCCAGCCGGGCCCGCAACGCCTCCTGCCGGGGCCGCAACCCGTCCAGGAGCGCCAGTACGGTGATGAGCTCCAGCAGCTCCGAGGTCCACTCCGGGGTCCACCCGCGCGCCCCGACCGCATCCAGGCCCGTTCCCTCGGGCCCGTCCGGGGCCGTCCCCTCGGGCGTCGCGCCCACCGCTGCCGCCGCCCGGCGTTCGAACCAGAGCTCCAGCACCCGCACGCCGCTCACCGTGAACTGCCAGGCTCCCACAGGCACTGGCGAGATCCGGCCATCCCCGATGACCAGGGCCTCGGCCTCCGCGTCGTACATGATCCCGGCAGGCCGGGCCGGGAGGGCCGCCCGCACATACGGCCTGCGCCCGCCCGGCAGCCGGGGCCGCTCGCCGCCCCGGGCCCCGCGCAGCTGCAGCCGTACCAGCTCCCGGCCGAGCGACACCCCGGCCGCCCACACCTCGGCGTCGGCGGGCAGCGGGACCCGGCAGCCGGACGGCGAGGACAGGGCGGCGGCCCTGACCCAGGCCAGCACCGACTCGGGGGCGGTCTCCTCCGGCCCCAGCCGCGTACGCAGTACGTCCAGCAGGCCCGGTGCCAGATTGGGGTCGGCGGCGTCGGGCCGCCGGTACAGCGGCCGGATCCGGCCCGGGCGTCCGGCGGGGGAGTGCCCGTCGGGGAGCAGGTGGGTGACCGACAGGGCGGGCCCGGCGGTCCTGGGCACGTAGCGGTGTTCGACCGCGAAGAGCTGCCGCTCGTCGCCGACCCGCCACAGCTCCGGCCGGGCCGCGTCGATCAGCCGGTGGTCGGGAAGCAGCCACTGCTCGTCGAACGGGCCGTGCGCGATCCGTACGGGGTCGGGGCAGGCGCCCGGTTCGCGGGCGAAGCGGCCGGTGCCGGTGGACCGGCCGGGCAGCGCGGCGACCGGGGTGTGCGGCGTACGGGAGCGGCTCGGGCGGAACAGCCGCTCCTGCTCGGCGCCCTCGGCGGCGGCCAGGCGCTCCCAACGGGCCCGGAGCGCCGTGGGGTCGGGGCCGCTCACCCAGGAGCGGCCGGTTCTCAGGGGGCGCACCGACCAGGGCATCAGCTCGTCCAGCTCCACGGACTGCGGGTCCTCGCCCGATCCGGCCGCTGCCGTCGCCGCCGTCCTGCGCGCTGCCACCGAGCCGTCCTCCCCAGTCCGCTGCCCCTGACCCTGTCCGCAGGCCCTGTCCGCCGTGACCCGTTCGCATCGTAACGGCGGGGCCGGGTGCCCCCTAGCTGTTGCTGGCCATGACATCGGTAACGCTCACACGGAGGCGCGAGACCCAGGCAGGTGCAGACCAATGAGCGGTCCAGTGTCTGGCGGAGCTCCGGATCGAGCTGGATCGAGTAGTCGCTCACCTGGATCGTCAAGGCGTACCGGTCAGCAGCTTCATGCAGCCCGGACGGGGCGGGGCATGACCGGCATCGAGGCCTTGGCGGTCCACGAGTCGGCGCCCGTGCACTGACCGAGGCGGCCCTGGCGAGGGCCTGCGCCGGGATGCCGGCTCGCGGTGGGGAGGTCGTGCCGACAGGCTGACGGCGGTGGTCCGCTCAGTGACCACTGCTCTCGTAGTGGCGGGACTGCCGCTCCCAGAAGCGGTACGCGGTGTACATGAGCACGACGCCGATGCCCGGAGCGCCCCAGGCGAGCCATTCGGGCACGGCGAGTTCCTCCTCCCTGTCCATCAGCACGGTCGCCGGCAGATAGGCGACGAAGGCCAGAGGGAAGACGAAGGTGAGCCCGAAGCCGGCCATCGGGCCGAAGATCTTCAGCGGGTAGTTGCCGAAGTCGCTGAAGATCATGTCGATGGCGAACTTGATGGGGGAGACCCTCTTCATCCTGAAGACCAGTGCGGAGGCGGCCAGTTGCAGGGCACCCTCCACCAGTGCACCGCCCACCACCGCGAGCAGGAGGAAGCAGACGGCTCCCGGCGACCAGTCGACCGGCGCGGAGGCCGAGGCGATGGACAGGAGAACCAGTCCGCCCACCAGGTCACCGAGCGAGCTCAGCCGCACCCTGCGGGTGAGGAGCTGGACCAGCGGCGGCACCGGACGGACGAGGTAGCGGTCGTACTCGCCCTCGATGACGACCTCGTCGACGTGGATCAGCTGGTGGCCGGGGAGCAGCCACAGGCCGTGCGCTGTGAGCCTGATTCCGTAGAGGAAGGCGATCTCCGCCAGTCCCCAGCCGCCGACCTGCCCGAAGCGGTCCAGTACCGCCCAGATGAAGGCCAGTCCGACGCCCTGGTAGAACAGGCCGCCGATGATGTTGATGAACAGGTTCCCCCGGTACTGGAACTCGGCGCGGAACGCCGCACCGGCCAGCAGCAGATAGACACGCGGACCTCGCATCGCCCCTCATCCCCCCTGCGACATGACGCGGTGCCGGGCGCGCGACCAGACGAACGCGGTCAGTGCGCCGAGCGCGGCGATCCACGCGAGCTGGACCCCGAGGGCGGCCGCGATGCCGGCACCCTCGACCTGGCCCAGGTAGACGGCCGCCGGGGTGTACGCGGTGGCCTGGAAGGGCAGCCATTCCGCGGCCGCCCTGACCGGGCCGGGCATGAACCACAACGGGACCAGGGCTCCGGAGAAGAACTGTGCGACGAAGCGGTAGGCCATGAGGGCGCCGCTCACCTCCAGGGTCCAGAAGGAGACCATGCCGAGCAGCAGCCCCAGCAGCTGGTTCACGAACAGCGCGCCGATCAGCGCCACGGGGTAGGCGAACCCCGCGGCCGCCGAGGCGGGTGCCTGGCCCGCGCCGATCAGCAGGGCGAACGGCAGTGCCACCAGCAGGACCGGGACCGCCGCCGATGCCCACCCGAGCTGGCCGGCGAGCATCTGCCCGGGGAAGCCGATGGGCCGCACCAGGTCCACGGCGACCTTGCCCTCCCGTACCCGCTGGTCGATGGGGGAGGACCGCCACGGGCTGACGAGCTGGTACTGGAGCGTCGTCAGTGTCGCGTACGCCGTCATGGTGGTGAGGCTGAGTCCGTCCACCTCCTCACGGCCGTCGTAGAGGGCCTTCCAGACCACCGTCAGCAACCAGATATGGAGGAGCATCATCGCGAAGGACGACAGATAGGCCGTGCGGTAGGTGAGGGCGGCGCGGAACTCCATCCGGGCGCAGGCGAGATGTGCCTGCAGCAGCGTGCCAAGTGGCTGCTTCGCGGCGGCGCGGGCCGTCGGGGCGGTCATCCGCGATCCGCGTAGATCCGGTGGATGACGCTCTCCAGCTCGGGTTCCACGATCGACAGATCGGTCACCCGGTGCTGCGCCAGCACCGCGGCCACCAGTTCGGCGGGTGGTGTGCGGACGGGGTCGAAGCGCAGCCACACCTTGCCGCCCTCCCGGCGGACGACCTCCGCGCCCTCGACGCTCTCCAGCCGGTCGGTCTGCACCACGAGTTCGCGGTGCGGGGCGTAGCGGGTCTTCAGCTCGTCCACCGCGCCGTCGTAGGCGACCTTGCCGTGGTCGATGAGGATGATCCGGTCGCACAGTTCCTCGACGTCGTCGAGGTCGTGGGTGGTGAGCACGACCGTGGTACCCGATGCGCGATTCAGCTCCCCGACGAAGGTGCGTATCCGCTCCTTGGCTATGAGGTCGAGCCCGACGGTCGGCTCGTCCAGGTAGAGGATGTCCGGGTCGTAGAGCATCGCGGCGGCGAGGTCGCCGCGCATCCTCTGGCCCAGAGAGAGCTGGCGGACGGGGGTGTCGAGGAACGGACCGAGGTCGAGCACCTCGCTGAACTGCCGCTGCTTCTCGCGGAACCGGTCCTGCGGCACGTCGTAGAGACGGCTGATCAGCCAGAGCGAGTCGCGCAGTGGCAGGTCCCACCAGAGCTGGCTGCGCTGGCCGAAGACCACGCCTATCCGGCGGGCGTTGCGGGATCTGTCTCGCCAGGGTGTGGCGCCGGCGACCGTGACCGTGCCGGACGTGGGTACGAGGATGCCCGTGAGCATCTTGACGGTGGTGGACTTCCCCGCGCCGTTGGGGCCGAGATAGCCGACCATCTCGCCCTGCTGGACCTTGAAGTTGACACCGTCGACGGCACGCTGGACGGTCTGCTCGCGTGTCAGCAGCGTGCGGATGCCCGCGAAGGTGCCCTCCAGCCGTTTGGGTCGGCTGAACTCCTTGACGAGATCTGTCACCTCGATGACGGGCATGTGTGCCTCTCCTGGCGCAGGCCGGGCCCTGTCGGGCGGGGTCGAGCAGAGAGTGTGCACACGGGGGCTTGGTCTAGTCCAATCAATTTAACGTTCGGTGAGAGTGATGCGCCGAATCGACCGCCCAGCAGTGCTCGGGCTGGTCGCGCTGCCTCGTCGCCGCCGCGCGGGACCGGGGCGCATGCGCGATCGGCTACCGTCGGCACGACATCGCCCGCACCCGGACCGGGGACCAGGGAACAGGCTCAACCCGCCGAAGGGCGAGCGGCGAGTCTGCTACGCCGAGGACCAGGTGGTGGTCGCGAGGGAGCACCACCACCTGCCCTCGATCGCCGCCGGACCGGGCGAATCCGCCACCGCGGCCCATGGAGGCCGGGGCGTGTCCGGCGGATAAGGCCGAGCTCGCGGGGGCCGGCCTGATGCGGACGAGAGACCCTAGTGGGCCTCCACCGTCACGGAGAACGAGAACCGGTCGCCCCGGTAGCGGATCCGGGCCACATCCACCACGCGCCCCTCCTCGTCGTACGTCACGCCCGTGTAGTGCAGGATCGGACTGAGCAGCGGGACCTGGAGGAGCTCGGCGGTGACCGGGTCGGCGAGCCGGGCCTCCACCGTGTCGGTGATCCGGGAGATCCTGACCCCGACGACATCGCGCAGCACCTTGGTCATCGGCCAGCGTTCGAGATCGGCCACGGCGATACGGGCGGCGACGTCGGGGCGTACCGCGTTCTCCGCCCAGTTGGTCGGCTCGTCGCTCTCGCCGTCGCGGCGCAGGCGCCGGTAGCTGACCACCTCGCCGCAGTCCGGGAAGAACTCGGCTAGGTCGCCCGGCACCGGCACCGCCCCGTGGCCGAGAACCGTCGTCGCCTCCCCGGACTGCTGGGCGACGATCGCGTCGACCGAACCCAGCAGCCGGACCGGGGAGACCCGCCGGGCGCGCGGCTCGATGAACGTGCCGCGCCGCCGGTGCCGGCTGATCAGCCCCTCCGTCTCCAGCTCCTTGAGCGCCTGCCGCATCGTGAGCACGCTGACCCCGTAGTGCGAGGCGAGCTGCTCCTCCGTGGGCAGCCGCGGGGAGGCGTCCTGCGGGCGGCCGAGTATGGAGGCCCGCAGGGACTGGGAGACCTGATACCAGAGCGGCAGCTTCCGGTTGAGGACGAGCGAGTCGGGGGCGAAGGCGGGTGCGTGCGCGCGGCCCACCGGGTTCACGCCGGCCCCCGGCCTCGCCCCGGCCTCCGTGGCACCGAGCGGTGCCCGGTTCACCTCGGCTCCGGCCTCAGCCCGTGCCGCCGCGTCTCCGCGCGCCCCCGCTTGGGCAGTCCCCGCGTCGGTCGTCGTCTCATGGCTCTCCGTCACGTCGTCCCCGTCCCGTCCCTCCGGGCCCCTCCGGCCGTCTGGCCCGTCTCTACGGCCGGAAGTTGCGGCTCAGACCCTGCCACACGTCGTCGTAGCCGTGCTGCAGATGACCGGCCCCGGCCGCCTGCGGGGTCGCGATGATGGGCCAGCGGGTCTCGAACATGAAGGCCAGGCCGTCCTCGATCTTCTGCGGCTTCAGCTCCGCCGCGCTCGCCCGGTCGAAGGTCTCGCGGTCCGGCCCGTGGGCCGACATCATGTTGTGCAGCGAGCCGCCGCCGGGCACGAAGCCGTCCGCCTTCGCGTCGTACGCGCCGTCGATCAGCCCCATGTACTCGCTCATCACGTTCCGGTGGAAGTACGGCGGCCGGAAGGTGTCCTCGCCGACCAGCCAGCGCGGGGCGAAGACGACGAAGTCGACACCGGCCAGGCCGGGGGTGTCGGACGGCGAGGTCAGCACCGTGAAGATCGAGGGGTCGGGGTGGTCGTAGCTGATCGAGCCGATGACGTTGAACCGGCGCAGATCGTAGACGTACGGGGTGTGGGTGCCGTACCAGGCGACGACGTCGAGCGGGGAGTGGTCGTACGTCGCCGACCAGAGGTTCCCGCAGAACTTGTTGACCACCTCCACCGGCCGGTCGTCGTCCTCGTACGCGGCGACGGGGGCCAGGAAATCCCGGGCGTGCGCCAGGCCGTTGGCACCGATCGGCCCGAGGTCCGGGAGCACGAACGGGCGGCCGTAGTTCTCGCAGACGTACCCGCGTGCGGTCTCCTCCAGCAGCTCCACCCGGAAGCGGACGCCCCGCGGGATCAGCGCGACATGGCCCGGTTCGGCGCGCAGCAGGCCCAGTTCGGTGCGGAGCAGCAGCCCGCCGCGCTCCGGGACGATCAGCAGTTCACCGTCGGAGTCGCTGAACACCCGGTCGGTCATCGAGCAGTTGGCGTGGTAGAGGTGCACCGCCATGCCCGTGCGCTGGGTCGCGTCACCGTTGCCGCCCAGGGTCCACAGCCCGCTGACGAAGTCGGTGCCGGGGGCGGGGCCGGGGAGCGGGTTCCAGCGGAGCCGGTTCGGGTCCGGCACGGCCTCGGTGAAGGGCGCCGTGCGCAGGCCGCCGTTGTCGGTCCGGGCGAAGGCCGGGTGTACGGCGGAGGGGCGGATCCGGTAGAGCCAGGAGCGGCGGTTGTCGGCGCGGGGCTCGGTGAAGGCAGAGCCGCTCAGCTGCTCCGCGTAGAGACCGAGGGGCGCGCGCTGGGGGGAGTTGCGGCCGTGCGGCAGTGCCCCCGGCACCGCCTCCGAGCTGTGCTCGTTGCCGAAACCGGAGGAGTACGTCAGTCCCTCCGCCGTCTTCCTCGCCTGCTCGATGCCGCTCATCCCGCACTCCCGGTGACCGTGAAGCCCATGGATCCGCCGGACAACGAATCCTATGGGACACCGTAGGAATACGAGACGGGCGCGTCAACGTCCTGGATCACGCCATTCGGGGGTCCGGGCATCCGGTCCGGGGCGTGGGGCGGCATCCGAGGGGCTGCGGACGGCGCCCGGAAGCTCCACGGCATCATGGGATCCGTGCCCCATCCGAACCCGAACCTCCGCCGCGCCCCCGTGCAGCAGCGCAGCGCCGACCGGCTCGCCCGGATACTCGACGCCTGCGCCGGACTGCTCGACGAGACCGGCTACGAGCAGCTCTCCACCCGTGACGTCGCGTTGCGCGCCGAGGTGCCCATCGGCTCCGTCTACCGCTTCTTCTCCAACAAACGGGCCCTCGTCGACGCTCTGGCGCTGCGCAACCTGGACCTCTACGCCGAGCGCATCACCGCCCGGCTCGGCTCCCTCCCCGCCGACGACTGGCGCGGGGCGATCGACGCGGTGCTGGACGAGTACCTGGCGATGAAGCGGACCGTGCCCGGCTTCGCCCTGGTCGACTTCGGGCCCCCGTCGCCCGCCGAGGAGGCGTCGGACGACGCCAACCGCCGCCTCGCGGGCCGGCTCACCGACCTCCTCGCCGGACACCTCGGCCGGCACCCCGGGCCGGAGCTGCTGCGGGCCATCCTGGTGAGCGTCGAGGCGGCGGACGCGCTGCTCCAGCTCGCCTTCCGTACGGACCCGTCGGGCGACCCGGCGATCGTCGCCGAGACCAGGACGCTGGTACGGGCGTACCTCGCGCAGATCCTGGACTGAGGGGGCGGGGTGCGGGCGGAGCCTCGCAGGGGTGGGCGCCAAGTGCCAGCCTCCAGCACCTCCCCACCATGCGTACCGGTCGGTATGCTCGCGGTGCCGGGCCGCTCGTCCACCCGCCCGGCCACAGCCGCGTGCTCTCAGCGCCGTCACCGCCGTCGCCCCGGGGAGGGCCCCATGTCCCACGCATCCCGTACCGCACCGCGTATCTGCCCCCTCTGCGAAGCCACCTGCGGCCTCACGCTCACCATCGAGGGGACCACCGTCACCGGTGCGCGCGGCGACCGCGACGACATCTTCAGCCGGGGCTTCATCTGCCCCAAGGGGGCGTCCTTCGCAGGTGTGGACGCCGACCCCGACCGGCTGCGCGTCCCGCTCGTGCGCGGGGAGGACGGGGCGCTGCGGGAGGCGAGCTGGGACGAGGCGTTCGACCGGATCGCCGCCCGCGTACCGGCCCTCGTCGAGGCCCACGGTCCGCAGGCCGTCGGAGTCGTCCTCGGCAACCCGAACGTCCACACCATGGCGGGCTCCCTCTACCCGCCCCTGCTCCTCGCCGCCCTGCGCACCCGCAACGTCTTCACCGCGAGCACCCTGGACCAGATGCCCAAGCACGTCTCCAGCGGGCTGCTCTTCGGGGACGCCAACGCGATTCCCGTACCGGACCTCGACCGCACGGACCACCTCCTCCTGATCGGCGCCAACCCGCTGGAATCCAACGGCAGCCTCTGCACCGCCCCCGACTTCCCCGGCCGGCTCAAGGCGCTGCGGCGGCGCGGCGGCACCCTCACCGTCATCGACCCGCGCCGCACCCGGACCGCCCGGCTCGCCGACCGGCACGTGGCGATCCGGCCGGGAGCCGACGCCCTGCTGCTCGCCGCGATGGCCCACGTCCTTCTCCAGGAGAGGCTCACCGACCCCGGCGTGCTCGCCGAGCACCTGGAGGGGACGGACGAACTCGCCGCCGCGCTCGCCGACTTCACCCCGGAGGCGGTCGCCACCGCGTGCGATGTGGACGCGGCCACCATCACCGCCCTCGCCCGCGAACTGGCCGCCGCCCCCACCGCCGCCGTCTACGGGCGGATCGGCAGCTGCACCGTGGAGCACGGCACCCTCGCCAGCTGGCTGGTGGACGTCCTCAACATCCTCACCGGCAACCTCGACCGCCCCGGCGGCGCGCTGTTCCCCCTCTCCGCGACGGCCCGCGCACCCCGCCCCGCCGCCCCCGGCAAGAGCGCCGCCCCCGGCAAGGGCTTCGCCCTCGGCCGCTGGGCGAGCCGCGTCTCCGGTCACCCCGAGGCCAAGGGCGAACTCCCCACCGCCGCCCTGGCCGAGGAGATCGAGACCCCGGGAGAGGGCCGCATCCGGGTCCTGGTCGTCCTCGCCGCCAACCCCGTCCTCTCCGCGCCCGACGGCGACCGGCTGGACGCGGCGCTCGCCGGTCACCTCGACTTCATGGTCAGCGTCGACCCGTACCTGAACGAGACCTCCCGCCACGCCGACGTCGTCCTGCCCCCGCCGCCGCCCTCGCAGAGCGCCCACTTCGACTTCGCCTTCAACTCCTTCGCCGTGCACAACCAGGTCCGCTACACCCCGGCCCCCGTACCGCTGGAGGAAGGCCGGATGGACGAGAGCGAGATCCACGCCCGGCTGATCCTCGCGGTGAGCGGGATGCACGGCGCCCCGCCGTCCGCCGTCGACGACCTCGCCATCACCACCGCGATCACCAAGGCGGGCGCCCCGAAGGGGCTGGCCGACGAGCTCACCGGCGGAAGCGGCCCCGAACGCCGCCTCGACCTCATGCTGCGCCTCGGCCCCTACGGTCTGACGCTGGAGCAGCTCCTCGCCCACCCGCACGGCATCGACCTCGGTCCGCTGAAGCCCCGCCTGCCGCAGATCCTGCGCACCCGCTCCGGCCGCATCGAACTGCTTCCCGCCCCGATCGCCGCCGATCTGCCCCGCCTGCGCCGGGCGCTGGGCGAGAGGCCCGCCCCGCTCGTCCTCGTCGGCCGCCGCCATCTGCGCTCCAACAACAGCTGGATGCACAACGTGGGCTCGCTCAGCGGCGGGTCCAACGTCTGCACCCTCCAGATCCACCCCGACGACGCGGCCCGCCTCGGGCTCGTGGACGGCGCCACCGTACGGATCGAGTCGGCGGGCGGCGGGATCGAGGCCCCCGCCGAGATCACGGACACCGTGCGCAGCGGAGTGGTGAGCCTCCCGCACGGCTGGGGCCACAGCCGTCCCGGCACCCGCATGTCGGTGGCCGCCGCCCACCCCGGGGTGAACGTGAACCAGCTGCTGGACGGCACTCTCCTGGACCCGCTGTCCGGCACGGCCGTGCTGAACGCCATTCCGGTCTCCGTCACCCCCTCGCGTTAACACCACTACGTTGACCTGGGGTTTTGCTCGTATTGCTCACGCGTCAACGTCTTGTTAACTCTTCTGGGAGGCCCCTAACGTCGTCCGGACCGACCGCCGAGACCGGTGGGAGTCCAAGGATGAACGTTAGGTATCCCCCATGCTGACAATCCTCGGCTTCGCCATGATCGCGACCTTCCTGGTCCTGATCATGACGAAGAAGATGTCGCCGATCGCGGCGCTGGTACTGATCCCCGCACTGTTCTGTGTGGCCGTCGGGCAGGGAGCGAAGCTCGGCGACTACGTCATCGACGGCGTCGGCAACCTGGCGCCGACCGCCGCCATGCTGATGTTCGCCATCGTCTACTTCGGCGTGATGATCGACGTCGGCCTCTTCGACCCGATCGTCCGGGGCATCCTGCGGTTCTGCAAGGCGGACCCGATGCGGATCGTCGTCGGTACGGCGGTGCTCGCCGCGATCGTCTCGCTGGACGGCGACGGTTCCACCACCTTCATGATCACCGTCTCGGCGATGTATCCGCTCTACAAACGCCTCAAGATGAGCCTCGTCGTGATGACCGGTGTGGCGGCCACGGCGAACGGCGTCATGAACACCCTTCCCTGGGGCGGCCCCACCGCCCGGGCCGCGACCGCGCTGAAGCTGGACGCCTCCGAGATCTTCGTCCCCATGATCCCGGCGCTGGCCGTCGGACTGCTCGCCGTTCTCCTGCTCTCGTACGTGCTGGGCCTGCGCGAGCGCAAGCGTCTGGGCATGCTCACGCTGGACGAGGCGCTGGTACGGGAGCCGGAGCAGGAGGCCGTCCTTGCGGGGGCGGGCTGCGCAGGCGAGGACCGCCCGCGCAAGGGCTCCGGCGGCTCGGGAGCGGGTGCGGCGGGCCTCCCGGACGGCGAGGAGAACGCGGACGGGGACGACGAGGAGCTGAAGGGCCTCGACCCGGACCGGCCCACCCTGCGGCCCAGGCTCTACTGGTTCAACGCCGGTCTGACCGCCGCCCTGCTGACGGCGATGATCATGGAACTGATGCCGATCCCGGTGCTCTTCCTCCTCGGCGCCGCCCTCGCCCTGACCGTCAACTTCCCCCATATGCCCGACCAGCGGGCCCGGATCGCCGCCCACGCCGACAACGTCCTCAACGTCTCCGGCATGGTGTTCGCCGCCGCCGTCTTCACCGGCGTCCTCACCGGCACCGGTATGGTCGAGAACATGGCCGACTGGGTCGTCGGCGCAGTCCCCGACGCGATGGGCCCGCACATGGCCATCGTCACCGGTCTGCTCAGCCTGCCGCTCACCTACTTCATGTCCAACGACGGCTTCTACTTCGGTGTCGTCCCCGTCCTCGCCGAGGCCGGCGCGGCCCACGGCGTCTCCCCGCTGCAGATCGCCCGCGCCTCCCTGGCCGGCCAGGCCCTGCACATGTCCTCGCCGCTGGTCCCCGCCGTCTACGTCCTCGTCGGAATGGCCAAGGTGGAGTTCGGCGACCACACCCGGTTCACCGTCAAGTGGGCGGTGCTCACCTCGCTCGTGGTGCTCGGGGCGGGCATCCTCTTCGGCACGATCTGATGTCACCCGCACCGGTGGGCATCGTCACCGGCTCGGCCAGGCCGACGCCCCCGCCGCCGCGGGCCTGATCGCGGGTACGGCGGGGGCGTCGGCCCCGTTCGCGCTGCTGGAGGCCTGTCGCTGGCCGCGGCGGGTCTGGGCCTGCGCGGCGGACGAGGGGCCGGGGCCACTTCCCTACCGCCGGAGCGCGCGCCCGTACGCGAACGGGACCGGAACCGCGCCTGACGCACCAGCCCCGCCCAGCAACGGTCGCGCCGCCCCGCCCAGCAACGTAACCACCCGCCCCACCCAACCCCGTACGTCTCACACGTCCCAACCTTCGCGCGAGTCATTCCCACACCTCGCCCGGTGGGCTAACTTCCCCCACAGCCGCTCCCCACCGCGACGCACACCTTCATCCCGGGGACACCTCATGACGCGCGCCATCTCCCTGCACCACGTCAGCAAGAGTTACGGCCGGGACCGGCGGGCCGTCGACCGGTTCACGCTCTCCATCGACCCCGGCGAGTTCGTCGTCCTGCTCGGCCCCTCCGGCTGCGGCAAGTCGACCGTGCTGCGCATGATCGCGGGCCTGGAGGAGATCAGCGAGGGCGAGCTGCTGCTCGACGGCGAGTTCGCCAACCACTTCCCGCCGCGGACTCGCGGTATGGCCATGGTGTTCCAGAACTTCGCGCTGTACCCGAGCATGACGAACCGCGCCAACATCGGCTTTCCGCTGAAGCTGGAGAACCCGCGCGAGGACAACAGCGCCCGGATCGAGGCCACGGCCCGGATGCTCGGCATCGAGCACGTACTCGACCGCTACCCCGCTCAGCTCTCCGGCGGCGAGCGCCAGCGTGTGGCGATGGGCCGGGCCATCTCGCGCAGGCCCTCCGTCTTCCTGATGGACGAGCCGCTCTCCAACCTGGACGCCAAGCTCCGCAACCATCTGCGCGCCGAGATCGCCCTGCTCACGCGGGAACTGGGGGTGACCACCGTGTACGTGACGCACGATCAGGCCGAGGCGATGTCCCTCGGGGACCGGGTGGCCGTGATGCGCGGCGGCGTCCTCCAACAGGTCAGCCCTCCCCGTGAGGTCTACGCGCTGCCCGACAACGTCTTCGTGGCCGCATTCATCGGCACCCCGCGGATCAACCTCCTCCAGGCCGTCGTCCACGCCCCGCTGGAGGGGCGGATGTCGATCGACCTCGGTCGGCAGCGGCTCGCCCTGCCCGAACCCCTCAGCCCCGACCACCAGTTGCTCCGCATCCAGCAAGGCCGCCGGATCATCGTCGGGCTGCGCTCGGAGGCGGTCCGGATCGCCCCGCCCAGCCACGCCCGCCCCGGCGAGGTGGCGCTCAGCGGGATCGTCGAGCACGTCGAGTACCAGGGGCACGAGGCGCTGGTGCACCTCAACACCGGTTCGCAGGCCGCCATCGTCCCGGACCTCGAATCGGCCCAGCCCCGGGCCATGCCCCGCCGCCGCAGGGCCGCAGCGGGCCGTTCCGGCGGCGGCCGAGGCGGCCGAGGCAGCCTCGGGGTGCAGGGCGGCGAAGGCGGCCACGGCGGTCCCAGTGTCCTGGACCGGCTGAAGGGGCGGGCCGGGGCGCGGATCAGCGGCCCGGTCATCACCCTCGACGAACCCGCCCCGGACCCGACGGCGGTCCGCACCCCGGACCGGCCCTCCGTGATCTCCGGCGACCTGGTGGTGCGCACCGGCCCCGACATGCGGCTGCGGACCGGCGGTCAGGTGCCGCTGCTGGTGGACCTGGCACACCTGTACGTCTTCGATCACTACGGCCGCCGCATCTGCCCGCTGCCGCAGGACGTGCCCGGCCTGGACGGCTGAGCCATCCCTTCGGGCCGGCGCGCGCCTCCCGGCGTGACCGGCGTCTCCGGGAGCTCCCTGGCGCCAGAAAACTAACGGCGCTAGTTTGGGCGGGTGCGAGGGCACCTCGCACCCGCCAGAGCGCCGGCACAGCCCGTCCGGGAGGAAACAGCCATGAAGGCCCACGACCAGATGTACATCGGCGGCGCGTGGCGGCCCGCCGTCGGCCGGGACACGATCGCGGTCGTGAACCCGGCCGACGAGCAGCTCATCGGCCACGTGCCGGCGGGCACGGCCGAGGACGTCGACGCCGCGGTGAAGGCCGCCCGCGCCGCGTTCCCCGGCTGGGCCGCCACCCCGCCCGCCGAGCGCGCCGCCCGTCTCTCCGCCCTGAGCGACGCGCTGGCCGCCCGCAAGGACGAGCTGGCCGAGACGATCACCGCCGAGCTCGGCTCGCCGCTGCCGCTCTCGCAGATGGTCCACGCCGCCGTGCCCGTCATGGTCGCCGCCTCGTACGCCGAACTGGCCGCCTCGTACGCCTTCGAGGAAAGGATCGGCAACTCCACCGTCCTGCTGGAGCCGGTCGGCGTCGTCGGCGCGATCACCCCCTGGAACTACCCGCTCCACCAGATCGTCGCCAAGGTCGCCCCCGCGCTCGCCGCCGGCTGTACGGTCGTCCTCAAGCCGGCCGAGGACACCCCGCTCACCGCCCAGCTCTTCGCCGAGGCCACCGAGGCCGCCGGGCTGCCCGCCGGGGTCTTCAACCTCGTCACCGGCCTCGGCCCGGTCGCCGGCCAGGCGCTCGCCGAGCACGAGGACGTCGACCTGGTCTCGTTCACCGGCTCGACCGCCGTGGGCAGGCGGATCGGCGCGACCGCCGGAGGCGCCGTCAAGCGCGTCGCCCTCGAACTCGGCGGCAAGTCCGCCAACGTGATCCTGCCCGGCGCCGACCTCGCCAAGGCGGTCAACGTCGGCATCGCCAACGTGATGACCAACTCCGGCCAGACGTGCAGCGCCTGGACCCGGATGCTGGTCGACTCCGAGCGGTACGAGCAGGCCGTGGAGCTGGCGGCCCATGCCGTGCTCAAGTACGCCCCCGGCGAGCGGGTCGGCCCGCTCGTCAACGCCAAGCAGCAGGCCCGGGTGCTGGGTTACATCCAGAAGGGGGTGGACGAGGGTGCCCGGCTGGTCGCGGGCGGCCCCGCCGCGCCGCTGGAGTCCGGCTACTACGTCAGCCCGACCGTCTTCGCCGACGTCACTCCGGACATGACCATCGCCCAGGAGGAGATCTTCGGTCCGGTGGTCTCGATCCTCCGCTACGAGGACGTGGACGACGCCCTCCGTATCGCCAACGACACCGTGTACGGGCTCGCGGGAGCCGTGTGGGCGGCCGACGACGAGGAGGCGGTGGCCTTCGCCCGCCGGATGGACACCGGACAGGTCGACATCAACGGCGGCCGGTTCAACCCGCTGGCCCCCTTCGGCGGTTACAAGCAGTCGGGCGTGGGCCGCGAGCTGGGGCCGCACGGTCTGGCGGAATACCTCCAGACCAAGTCGCTCCAGTTCTGATCCCCGTAAGCCCTTCACGACAAGGAGCCTGTTCGTGGTCCGCGCCGCCGTACTGCCCGCCGTCGGAGCTCCGCTGGAGATCACCGACATCGTCCTGCCCGAGCCCGGACCCGGCCAGGTGCGCATCGCGCTCGCCGCGGCGGGCGTCTGCCACTCCGACCTGTCCCTGACCAACGGCACCATGCGCGTGCCGGTGCCCGCCGTCCTCGGCCACGAGGGCGCCGGTACGGTCCTGGCGGTCGGCGAGGGCGTCGCCCATGTCGCCCCCGGCGACGGCGTGGTCCTCAACTGGGCGCCCTCCTGCGGGGCCTGCTTCCACTGCGGGATCGGCGAGGTCTGGCTCTGCGCCGACGCCCTGAAGGGGACCGCCAACCTCCACGCCCGTACGGCCGGCGGCACCGACCTCCATCCCGGCCTCAACGTGGCGGCCTTCGCGGAGGAGACCGTCGTCGCCGCGAACTGCGTGCTCCCGGCCCCCGACGGCATCCCGCTCACCGACGCCGCCCTCCTCGGCTGCGCGGTCCTCACCGGCTACGGGGCGATCCACCACAGCGCCAGGGTCCGCGAGGGCGAGAGCGTCGTGGTCTTCGGGATCGGCGGCGTCGGCCTCGCCGTGCTCCAGGCGGCCCGGATCGCGGGCGCCTCCCGGATCATCGCGGTCGACGTCTCCCCGGCCAAGGAGGAGCTGGCCCGGCAGGCCGGCGCGACCGACTACGTCATCGCCTCCGCCACCACCCCGCGCGAGATCCGGAAACTCACCGGCGGCCAGGGCACGGACGTCGCCGTCGAGTGCGTCGGCCGGCCCGCGACCATCAGAGCCGCGTGGGAGTCCACCCGGCGCGGCGGGCGTACGACGGTCGTCGGGATCGGCGGCAAGGACCAGGAGGTCACCTTCAACGCCCTGGAGATCTTCCACTGGGGCCGGTCCCTGACGGGCTGCGTCTACGGCAACAGCGACCCGGCCCGCGATCTGCCGGCCCTGGCCGACCACATCCGCGCGGGCCGCTTCGACCTGTCGATGATGGTCACCGAACGCATCGCCCTGGACGGCATCCCCGTCGCCTTCGACAACATGATCGCGGGCAAGGGCGGCCGGGCGCTGGTGGTGTTCTAGAGCGCTGACAGTAGTCGGCGGTCCGGGGCGTCGACGTCACCGGGCTCAGTAGCCTGGCGTCATCTCGCCCTCCTGGAACAGCCGGGAGGCCGGGCCCACGGTCAGCGGGTCCGGCACTCCGACCGACTCCGGGTCCTTGCCCGGAGGTCGACGCGGTCCGCACGTGCCGGATCGCCTCCAGCCGGGCCCGCTCCTTGTCGTTGGTTGCTCCTCACCACCGTCCCGGGCTCGTTGCGGGAGACGGAGACCCGGAACGTCACCAGGTGGATGCCGTCCCGGGGGAGCATCCGCTCGAACCCGGGCGCCTGGTGCGTGCACTCCACGTACTCACCGGTCGTGCAGAATCCCCTCACCCGCTCCACCCCGGCCCCGTTGAACCAGGAGCGGGTCGAACAGCGCGATCTCCCCGGCGCTCGGCGGATGCGGCGTCCCGTTGCGGTCGCTACGGTCGCCGTGCGACCCGGTACTCCGCGTCATGACGGTCTCCCTCCGCCGGCCGGGCCGGATTTCCGCGCGTGGGCCCGGTCCGCTGACGGCTCCGGGAGACCGCCACCCCTGCCAGGCAGAGCAGCCCGCCGAGGACGCCGAGCAGGGTCGGCACCTCGTCCAACAGCACCCACGCCATGAGGACCACGATCGCCGGGACCGCGTACGTGGTGGCGCCCATCCGGCCGGCGGTGGTCCGGGCCAGCGCGTAGCCCCAGGTTGTGAAGGCCAGCGCGGTCGGGAAGACGCCCAGGTAGATCATGTTCAGCGTGGCGGACATCGGCGCGTCGGCCGCCTCGGAGATCAGCACCCCGGTGAACGGCAGGCAGGCGACGGCGCCGATCAGGCAGCCGAAGGTGTTGATCTGGAGCGAGGAACCGTAGGCGAGCGCCGGCTTCTGGCTCACCACCCCCAGCGCGTACACCACCGCGGCCAGCAGGCAGAGCGCCACGCCCAGCACGGACGAGCTGCCGTGCCCGGACATCGCGAGGCCGACGACGACGGCGCCGGAGAACGAGATGCCCATGCCCAGCAGCAGACGGCGGGGCAACCCCTCGCCGAGCATCCTGGCGCCCATCAGCGCCATCAGGATCGGCCCGATGTTCACCAGCATCGCCGCCGTCCCGGCGTCGACCTCCTGCTCGCCCCAGTTCAGCGCCACCATGTAGAGCCCGAACCACAGCACCCCGGACGTGACGATCCCGCGCCAGGCCCCCCGGCCGGGCAACCCTTCCCGGCGTACGAGGAGGATCGCCCCGAGCACCAGGACGCCCGCCAGCAGCCGCCCGAGGGCCAGCGCGCCGGGGGAGTAGGCCTCGCCCGCACTGCGGATGGAGACGAAGGCGGAGGCCCACAGGACCACGGTGGTGCAGGCGGCGGCGGTGGCCCGCCAGGAACGGGCGGGTGCGGAGGGGGGCGGGGCTGTCGGGGGCGTCGTCATGGCCACGACCGTATAGCCGAACCGCTTCGGCCCCTCACCGAATTGTCGGGGACCGTCAATCGACGCCACCCCCGGCCCGTGCGCGCGCCCCCATCGACGCCCGCCACCCCCGGCCCGTCCGGCGTCCGAGGACGGAAGCCCGCCACCCCCGCCCGATCCGGATACCGAGGCGCCCGGGGGCCAGCATGCGTCAAGGACGGTCCGGTGCCGGCCCAACCGTGGCCGTCGCCTCGCCCACCGGCCGCGCGTACTCCGCGTACTGAATCGCCAGCCCGTCCAGCAGCGCCCGCAGCCCCGTCTCGAAGGCCCCCTCGTCGACCTGGCGGCGGTGGTCGGCCAGCAGGTGCGCCTGGCCCAGGTGCGGGTAGTCGGACGGGTCGTACGCGCTCTCGTCGTCGACGAACCCGCCGGCGAAGGAGCCCAGCGCCGACCCGGTGATGAAGTACCGCATCAGGGCCCCGATCCGGGTGGCCTGGGCGGGCGGCCACCCCGCCCCCACCATCGCCCCGAACACGGCGTCGGCGACCCGCAGCCCCGCCGGGCGGCGCCCTGGCCCCCGGGCGAGGACCGGCACGATGTGGGGGTGCGCGGCGAGGGCGGCCCGGTAGGAGAGCGCCCAGTCGTGCAGGGCCTCCCTCCAGTCGCGGGGGTCCGACGCCTCGAACATCGACAGGTCGACCTGGATGGAGACGGCGTCGGCGACCGCGTCGAGGATCTCGTCCTTGTTGCGGAAGTGGTTGTAGAGCGAGGGCCCGCTGACCCCCAGTACGGCTGCCAGCCGGCGCGTGGAGACGGCGTCGAGCCCTTCGGCGTCCACGAGTGCGCTCGCCGCCTCGACGATGCGGTCTCTGCTGAGGAGGGGCTTGCGCGGTCGGGCCATGCGGCTCATAGTAGGCGCTGCGAACCAGAAACTAGCAGTGCTAATTAAGTGGCGCGCGGGAGCGGCGCACGAGAAGTGGGGTGGCGCGCGATGAACCTGGAGCTGAGCCAGGAGCAGGAAGCCGTCCGGCGGCTGGCCGAGGAGTTCGTGGCCCGTGAGGTCACGCCGCACGTCGTCGCGTGGGACCGGGCCGAGAATGTCGACAGGTCGATCGTGAAGAAGCTCGGCGCGCTCGGCTTCCTCGGCCTCACCGTCTCCGAGGAGTACGGCGGCTCCGGCGGCGACCACCTCGCGTACTGCCTGGTCACCGAGGAGCTCGGCCGTGGCGACTCCTCCGTGCGCGGGATCGTCTCCGTCTCGCTCGGCCTGGTCGCCAAGACCATCGCGTCCTGGGGGAGCGAGGAGCAGAAGCGGCAGTGGCTGCCCCGGCTCACCTCCGGCGATGCGATCGGCTGCTTCGGGCTCACCGAGCCCGGTACCGGCTCGGACGCCGGGAACCTCGTCACCAGGGCCGTACGCGACGGCGGTGACTACGTCATCAACGGCACCAAGATGTTCATCACCAACGGCACCTGGGCCGATGTGGTGCTGCTCTTCGCCCGCACGAACGATGCCCCCGGTCATCGAGGCGTCTCCGCGTTCCTCGTCCCCGCCGACACCCCCGGCCTCACCCGCCGCACCGTCCACGGCAAGCTCGGCCTGCGCGGCCAGGCCACCGCCGAACTGGTCCTCCAGGACGTCCGCGTACCTGCCACCACCCTCCTCGGCCCCGAGGGCAAGGGCTTCACCGTCGCCATGTCGGCCCTCGCCAAGGGCAGGATGTCGGTGGCGGCGGGCTGCGTGGGCATCGCCCAGGCCGCTCTGGACGCCTCCGTGCGGTACGCCGGTGAGCGCGAGCAGTTCGGAAAGGGCATCGCGGGCCACCAGCTCGTGCAGGAGCTGCTCAGCGACATCTCCGTGGACGTCGAGGCGGCCCGGCTGCTCACCTGGCGGGTCGCCGACCTCGTCGACCGGGGCCAGGAGTTCGCCACCGCGGCCTCCCAGGCCAAGCTGTACGCCTCCGAAGCCGCCGTCCGCTGCGCCAACAACGCCATCCAGGTCTTCGGCGGCTACGGCTACATCGACGAGTACCCGGTCGGCAAGCTGCTGCGCGACGCCCGCGTGATGACGCTCTACGAGGGCACCAGCCAGATCCAGAAGCTCATCATCGGCCGCGCGCTGACGGGCGTATCCGCGTTCTGACGGGCGTATCCGCTCTCTGACCGCGACTGCCGCCACTCCGGCAGGCTCGTACGTGTGTCTGAGTACCCGACTGAGTACGGGCGCGGATGTGGCACACGCCACGCCGGCCGATGCTGAGCCCATGAGTGACACGACATCGGTCAAGCAGCAGAGCACAGCCGCCTTCTACGGCCAGGCCGTCGCCTCCTTCCTGGTGGCGATGGGCGCGGTGGCCCTCGGTATCTTCTTCCTCGACGCCGACGCCTGGGTGCGCGGCTTCCTCGCCATCGGAGTGCTCTACCTCGTAACCTCATGCTTCACCCTGGCCAAGGTGATCAGGGACCGGCAGGAGGCCGGGCAGATCGTCAGCCGGGTCGACCAGGCCCGGCTGGAGAAGATCCTCGCCGAGCACGACCCCTTCCAGAAGCTCTGAATCCGCACCGCCCCATGAGATGCCCCTAAGCGCTTGCTCAGGTTCGGGGTATGGTGTTCGTCCTGTTGACGGAGAGGGGCCCTGGGCGATGAGTGCGGCGGAGGAGACGGGCGACGACGCTCCCTGGGGCGAGGTCACGCCCGAGGCGGCCAGGCGGCTCCTGGTCGCCGCGGTCGACGCTTTCGCCGAGCGCGGCTACCACGCGACCACCACCCGCGACATCGCCGGCCGGGCCGGGATGAGCCCGGCCGCGCTCTACATCCACTACAAGACGAAGGAAGAGCTGCTCCACCGGATCAGCAAGATCGGCCACGACCGGGCGCTCCACCTCCTCCAGGCCGAGGCCGACCGGGACGGCACGGCCGCCGATCGGCTCGCCGGAGCCGTACGGTCCTTCGTCCGCTGGCACGCCGAACGCCACACCACCGCCCGGGTCGTCCAGTACGAACTCGACGCCCTCGGCCCCGAGCACCGCACCGAGATCGTCGAACTCCGCCGCAGGAGCGACGCGGTGGTGCGCCGGATCATCAGCGAGGGGGTGGAGGCGGGGGAGTTCGACGTCCCCGACATCCCCGGCACCACCCTCGCCGTGCTGTCCCTCTGCATCGACGTGGCCCGCTGGTTCAACGCCCAGGGCAGCCGCACGCCCGACGAGGTGGGCGCGCTCTACGCCGACCTCGTCCTGCGGATGGTCGGAGCCCCCCCTCAGCCCTGAGGCAGGTCTGGGCCCCGGCGCGGTGCGGGTCAGAAGTAGTAGCGCGACACCGACTCGGCCACGCAGGCCGGCTTCTCGCTGCCCTCGCGCTCGACCGTGACGAGCGCGGTGATCTGGACGCCGCCCCCGGCCTCCTCGACGCTCGTGAGCACCGCGGTGGCCCGCAGCCGTGAGCCGACCGGGACGGTGGAGGGGAAACGGACCTTGTCGGTCCCGTAGTTGATGCCCATCTTCATGCCCTCGACCCGCATCACCTGCGGCACCAGCGCGGGCAGCAGCGAGAGCGTCAGATAGCCGTGCGCGATGGTCGTGCCGAACGGCCCCGCCGCCGCACGCTCCGGATCCACATGGATCCACTGGTGGTCGCCGGTCGCCTCAGCGAACAGGTCGATCCGCTTCTGGTCGACCTCCAGCCAGTCACTGTGTCCGAGCTGCTCGCCCACTCCGTCGCGCAGCTCCTGTGCGGACGTGAAGATCTTCGGCTCTGCCATGTTCCGGGTCCCTGCCTTCCGGCTCGCCGCGCCGTCCGGCGCGATGTCTAAGCGCTTGCTCAGCATCCTTGCGCGATGGCTTCCTGTCAACGATCGGGGGTGGCGTCCGCCGGGGGAGCAGTAGGGTCTGAGGAGTGCCACAGATCCCACAGACACTCCACGAACTCTCGGTCGGCCAGCTCTCGGCGCGCAGCGGCGCCGCGGTCTCCGCTCTGCACTTCTACGAGTCCAAGGGCCTGATCAGCAGCCGCCGCACCAGCGGCAATCAGCGCCGCTACTCGCGCGACGCCCTACGCCGCGTCGCCTTCGTGCGGGCGGCCCAGCGCGTCGGCATCCCCCTGGCCACGATCCGGGACGCCCTCGCCGCACTGCCCGAGGAGCGCACACCGAACCGGGAGGACTGGGCCCGCCTCTCCGAGGCCTGGCGCCAGGAACTGGACGACCGGATCACGCAGTTGCAACGGCTGCGCGACCATCTGACCGACTGCATCGGCTGTGGCTGTCTGTCGCTGGAGAACTGTGTGCTGTCCAACCCCGACGACATCTCCGGCGAACGGATCACCGGCTCGCGCCTGATGCCCGAGCGCAGGCGTGACCCGGCGGAGGAGGAGCACGGCTGACCCGGGGCCGGCTGACACCGCCTAGGACGCCGCCCGCCCGCCCCCGGCCGCCGCCTCCCGTAACCTCACCGCCGCGGTGACCAGTTCCGCGTTCGAGCGCGCGGGGCGGCCGTCCGGCAGCACCGTCACGTCCTCCGCCCCGATCCGTGTTCCCAGGCGGAGCCGGAAGGCCAGCGCCGCCACCGGCCACGCGCCGCCGTCCTCCCCGTGCAGCAGCACCGGGCGGCCGTGCGCGGTGCCCAACTCGGCGAGGAGCAGCCGGGCCGAGCCGGTCGCCGTCGCCGGGTCGGTGTCGGTGACCTCGGCCAGCACCCGCAGGACCCGGGGCGCCACGGGGGAACACCGGAAGAGGCGGTGCCCCTCCGTGCCCGACCAGAGCCCGGCCTCCACGCCCACGCCCCGCTCCAGCAGTGCGGCGGCCAGCTCCTCGGCGCCCGGCTCGTGCCAGTTCACCGAGGCGTGGTCGGGCAGCACCGTCCACTCCCGTACGCGCTCCACCCGGCGTCGCGGATCCGGCTCGGCCCAGGCGCCCGTCGTCACCCCGACCGGGACGCGCACGGCCGCCCGTATCGCCGTCAGCGTCGCGGCCACCACCCGGGGCGAGAGCGTGTCCTGCCCGCAGGGGGTCCGCGGATGCACATGGATGTCGGTGGCACCGGCAGCGACGGCCTCGGCCGCCGACCGGGCCAGTGCTTCGGGGGACAGGGGCACGGCCACCGAGGCATCCGCGCCGCGCCGACCGTTCAGGCAGACCTGGATCATGTCCCCGATGGTGACATCCGCCACTGACAACGGGCCGGGAACGTCCTTCCGACAGCTCGCGAACCTCGGGTCCTCCCAACGAGCTCGGGGACCGGTCCTACGCCGCTGCCGCCGCGGCGAGCCTCCGGTGCCGTACGAGCCGGGCCCTGGCCAGCGTGCGGTCCGTCAGCACCGGTTGCGGCACCGCGATCCCGCACGCCGTGCACACCGGACCCGACCACGGCTCGTGCCCGCGCTCCCGCTCCTGCCGCCACTCGATCCCGGTGTCCGCACAGACCGGGCACGCCGAGCCGGGGCCGGAGCCGAGCGCCGCGATCAGCCGGCGCAGCACCTCGGCGAGCGGCTCGCTGGGGTGGACCCCCGGATCCGCGCAGCGCGCCACCCCGTGGCCGCCCCACGTCCTGCGGTGCCAGTCGTCGAAGGCGCCGGGCCGCCGCAGGCCATCGTGCTTCTCGCGCCGCCGCCGCTCCGCGAACCCCGCCTCATAGGCGAGCCAGATCGCCCGCGCCTCCTCCAGCTCCTCCAGGGCGCCCACCAGGCGCGCCGGATCGGGTGCCCGGTCCTCGGGATCGATCCCGTGCCGGGCGCACAGATGGTCCCAGGTCGCCCGGTGACCGTACGGGGCGAACCTCTCCAGGCACTTGCGCAGCGAGTACCGCCGCAGCGCCAGATCGCCCAGCGGATCGCGGACCTGTCTCGCTAGACTCCGGAAACCGGCCATGTCTGCCACCTCCGTCGTTCGTCCATCGGCGTCAAGGAGTGGACGTACGCCTGCCCGTTTCGGCTCCATCGAAAGATGGAAACCGTCCATTGGCTGAGACTCCCCATGTCGGACGGGGACCACGGACAGAAGCGGAACGGCGCGCGGACGGGTGGTGCGAGGGCGCGCGGCCGTGCGGTGGGCTGTCGGCGCTCCGTCACCCGGAGGCCGTGCGCACCCACCCGCCGATCAGGAAAATCGGTGGCCGGGCCCCGGGCGGGTGCGGTTGGGTGCCCGGATGACAGCAGTCTCTCCTCGCCTGGAAAAGGTCACGCCCGACACGGTGCTCGACGCCTGTCGGCTGGAAGTCGCGCCCGGGCAGCGAAAATTCGTCTCGCCGGTCGCGCAGTCCTTGGCCGAGGCCTATGTGCACCCCGATGTCGCCTGGCCCCGGCTGGTCTGTGACGGCGACCGCATCGTGGGCTTCGTGATGGCCTTTTTCGACGTCACGTTCGACTACGACGCCGACGTGCCGGACGCCCCACGGCGCTCCGGCCTCTGGCGGCTCGCCGTCGCCGCCGGTGAGCAGGGCCGCGGGTACGGACGGTTCGCGGTGGGCGCGGTGAACGAGGAGATCCGCCGGCGCGGCGGATCGCTCTCGACCGTGACCTGGCATCCCGGCGAGGGCGGGCCGGAGGAGTTCTACCTCCGGCTCGGCTACCGCAAGCGCGGCCTGACCGACGACGGCGAGTACCTCGGCGACCTGGACCTCACGGGCTGAGAAGGGTGGCGGGTGCCCACCCGTGGGCACCCGCCACCCGGTACGGGGGCGTCTCCCGCACTACTACCCCCCGTACCGCAGATACCTCCGCCGCTTCGCCCGGAACGCCGTCAGGTCCGCCTGCCAGGCGTCCACCACCGCGTCGGTGTCCGCCCCCGCGTCGATCATGGTGCGGACCCTGGTGTTGCCGGTGAGCTTGTCGATCCAGTTGTCCGGGCGCCAGGCGAACCCGCTCCACGTCCGCTTCGCCGTGACCAGCAGGGCGATGCCCGTGCGGACCGGGTCGAAGGCCTCCCGGTCCTGGACGTGCACCTGCACCCCGCCCACCGTCTTCCCCTGGAACTTGGAGAACGTCGGCGCGAAGTACGCCTCGCGGAAGGCGACCCCCGGCAGCCGCAGTGAGTTCACGCCGGCCGCCCAGCGGTGGTCGATGCCCTCCGCGCCCAGCAGCTCGAACGGCCGTGTGGTGCCCCGGCCCTCGGAGAGGTTCGTGCCCTCGAAGAGACAGGTGCCGGAGTAGACGAGGGCCGTCTCCGGCGTCGGCATGTTCGGGCTCGGCGGCACCCACGGCAGCCCGGTGTCGTCGAAGAAGTCCGAGCGCCGCCACCCCGACATCGTCACCACCTCCAGCCGCACCGGGTTCTCGTGCAGGAACTCCGCGTTGAAGAACAGCGCCAGCTCCGCCATCGTCATCCCGTGCGCCTGGGCGATCTCCCGGCGGCCGACGAACGTGGCGAACGCCGGATCCAGCACCGGCCCCAGTGCCGCTCGCCCGGTCACCGGGTTCGGCCGGTCCAGCACCACCAGGCGCTTGCCCGCGAGCGCGGCCGACTCCATGCAGTCGTACAGCGTCCAGATGTATGTGTAGAAGCGCGCGCCCGCGTCCTGGATGTCGAAGACGACCGTGTCCACGCCCGACGCGGTGAAGATGTCCGCGAGCGGCCGCCCGCTCTTGAGGTACGTGTCGTAGACCGGCAGCCCGGTCGCCGGGTCGTCGTAACGTCCCTCCGAACCGCCCGCCTGCGCGGTCCCCCGGAAGCCGTGCTCGGGGCCGAAGACGGCGGTCAGGTCCACCCGGGAGTCGGGGTGCATCACGTCGACGATGTGGTGTAGGTCGGCGGTGACGCCGGTCGGGTTGGTGACGACGCCGACCTTCTGACCCCGCAGCAGCCTGTAGCCGTCGGCCGCCAGCCGGTCGAAGCCGGTGCGCACCCGGGCGCGACCGTGCCCGTTTCCGTATCCGGGGCCACGTTCGGCAGCGGCGGCTCCACCGGTGCCGGCCGCTGTCGCCGCGAGCGCTCCCAGGGCACCTCCGGCGGCCAGCACACCACGTCGGGACAGGCTCATTCCGCTACCTCCATGATCGCGCCGCACTGTCATGGCCACGCACGCTAGCGCGGGTACGGGCCGCACGGAACGAGCCGGGCCGCGCGGATTCCCCGAGCCGGGACCGCCGCCCCTGCCGACCTGGCCCGGGTTCCCTCCCCAGCCCTTCCCCGCCCCTTTCCCGACCACATACCGACCGGTTAGTCTGCCCGTGCAGGCAGGCCGGAGAGCAGACGTACGGAAGGCGGACGGCGATGGACGCGGCGAGTACGGCAGGAACGGCGGATAAGGTGCGGGGCGCCGGCGTAGTGGTCACAGGGGCTGGAGGCGGCATCGGCGCCGCTCTGGCCCGCAGGTTCGCCGAGCAGGGCGCACGGGTCGTCGTCAACGACCTCGACCTCGCGCGCATCGAGCCGCTCGCGAAGGAGATCGGCGGCACCGCCGTCGCCGGGGACGCCTCGGGCATCGTGGAGGCCGCCCAGGAAGCGCTGGGCGGCACGGTGGACGTCTACTGCGCCAACGCCGGACTCGCCTCGCCCGGTGACGCGTTCGCCGACGAGGAGGTCTGGGCCGCCGCCTGGGACGTCAACGTGATGGCCCACGTCCGGGCGGCCAGGGCCCTGCTGCCGCAGTGGCTGGAACGCGGCAGCGGGCGCTTCGTCACCACCGCGTCCGCCGCCGGACTGCTGACGATGATCGGCGCGGCTCCTTACAGCGTCACCAAACACGGGGCGGTCGCCTTCGCCGAGTGGCTCTCGCTCACCTACCGCCACCGCGGCGTCAAGGTTCACGCGATCTGCCCGCAGGGCGTACGGACGGACATGCTCACCGCCGCCGGTTCGGCCGGTGAGCTGGTGCTCGCCCCCGGAGCCATCGAGCCGGACGCCGTCGCCGACGCGCTGTTCGACGCGATGGCGGCCGACCGCTTCCTGGTCCTGCCGCACCCGGAGGTGGCCGGGTACTACCAGGCCCGCGCCGCCGACCCCGACCGTTGGATCGGCAACATGAACCGCCTCCAGCAGAAGTGGGAGGGGGTGAGCGGCGCGTGAACGACACCCGCTGCGCCGGCTCCCTCTACGCGGCCAAGCCCTGGCTCGCCCTCCTCAGCGAGGCCCAGCGGGCCCCCGTCACCCCGCCCCCGACCGTGCTGCACGCCTTCCGGGACGCGGTCGGCCGGGCCCCGGAAGGCCACCCGGCCCTCGCCTACTTCGACGGGCGGCTGACCTACCGCGAGACCGACACGCTCTCCGGCTCTGTGGCCGGACACCTCGCCGCCCGGGGCCTGCGGCGCGGCGACCGGGTCGCGATCATGCTCCAGAACAGCCCGCACTTCGTCCTCGCCCTCCTCGGCGCGTGGAAGGCGGGGGCCACCGTCGTACCGCTGAATCCGATGTACAAGTCCGGCGAGGTCGGGCACGTACTGAAGGACGCCGGGGTCACCGCGCTGATCTGCCCGGACCGGGCCTGGGCGGCCTACCTGCGGGAGACCGCCGAGGCCGCCCCGGAGCTCACCATCGCGCTGACCGCCTGCGAGCTGGACCTCCAGAGCGTGAACGACCCCCGCGTCCTCGGGTTCGAGCGGCTCCCCGCCCCCGGCCCCGACGACCTCGCCGACGACCTGCTCACCGTCGCCCGGGCCGGCCACGCGCCCCCGGACGGCCGGGAGCCCACCGCCGAGGACGTGGCGCTGATCAGCTACACCTCCGGGACCAGCGGCACCCCCAAGGGCGCCATGAACTCCCACGCCAACATCATGGTCAACGCCGAGCGGCAGCGCACCGGGCATCCCGTGGCCGAGGGCTCCGCCTACTTCGCGCTCGCCCCGCTCTTCCACATCACCGGCATGGTCTGCCAGCTCGCCGCCTGCGTCGCCAACGCGGGCACCCTGGTCCTGGCCTACCGCTTCCAGGCGGGCGTCGTCCTCGACGCCTTCACCACCCACCGCCCCGCGTACACGGTCGGCCCCTCCACCGCCTTCATGGCCCTGGCCGCCCATCCGGACGTCACCCCGGACCACTTCGCCTCCTTCCAGGTCATCTCCTCCGGCGGCGCTCCGCTGCCGCCCGCGCTGGTGGAGAAGTTCCGCGCCGGCTTCGGCCCGTACATCCGCAACGGCTACGGCCTCACCGAGTGCACCGCCCCCTGCGCCTCGGTCCCGCCCGAGCGTGAGGCCCCCGTGGACCCGGCCTCCGGCACCCTCTCCGTCGGTGTGCCCGGCCCCGACACCGTCGTACGGATCCTCGACGAGACGGGGCAGGAAGTGCCCTTCGGAGAGCAGGGCGAGATCGCGGTGCGCGGCCCCCAGGTCGTCTCCGGCTACTGGAACCTCCCCGAGGCCACCGAGGCCGCCTTCCCGGACGGCGAGCTGCGCACCGGCGACATCGGGTTCATGGACGCGGAGGGCTGGCTCTACGTCGTCGACCGCAAGAAGGACATGATCAACGCCTCCGGCTTCAAGGTCTGGCCCCGTGAGGTGGAGGACGTCCTGTACACCCACCCGGCGGTGCGCGAGGCGGCCGTCGTGGGCGTGCCCGACGCGTACCGCGGGGAGACCGTACGCGCCTATGTCAGTCTGCGTCCGGGCACATCCGTCGAACCGGGCGAGCTGGGGACGTACTGCAAGGAAAGGCTCGCCGCGTACAAGTATCCGCGCGAGGTGGAGATCCTGACCGAGCTGCCGAAGACGGCGAGTGGGAAGATCCTCAGGCGGGAACTGCGTTCCTCCCGTTAGAACCTCGTCGAAACAGCGAACGCACAGTATGAAAGGCAGGTGGCGGCTCATGGCCAAGGCGACGGAGCAGAACGGCGCGCCCGTCCCCCAGAGGCTGCTGGCCGCCGCCACCCGGCTCTTCGCCGAGCGCGGGTACGACCGCACCTCGGTCCAGGAGATCGTCGAGGCGGCGGGTGTCACCAAGGGGGCGCTCTACCACTACTTCGGCTCCAAGGAGGATCTCCTCCAGGAGGTCTACGCCCGGGTGCTGCGGCTTCAGCAGGAGCGGCTCGACGCCTTCGCGGACGCCGAGGCGCCGATCGAGCAGCGGCTGCGCGACGCGGCCGCCGACGTGGTCGTCACGACCATCGACAACCTGGACGACGCCGCGATCTTCTTCCGCTCCATGCACCACCTGAGCCCGGAGAAGAACAAGCAGGTACGGGTGGAGCGCCGCCGCTACCACGAGCGGTTCCGGGCGCTGATCGAGGAGGGCCAGCGCAGCGGGGTGTTCTCCACCGCCACCCCGGCCGACCTGGTGGTCGACTACCACTTCGGCTCGGTCCACCACCTCTCCACCTGGTACCGCCCGGACGGCCCGCTCAGCCGTGAACAGGTCGCGGGCCACCTCGCGGATCTGCTGCTGCGGGCGCTGCGCCCCTGACGCCCACCCACCCGGACCGGCCCTGAACTCCGCACTGTTCAGGGCCGGTTCCGTGCCTTCAAACGCGGTTCGGCGTTCGTTAATAGAACTGACATGTCCGTTTTCCGCTCTTGACGGAACACTGTCACCTCATTGACCATCGGTCACGCGTCGCACGGGCCACCGGTCCCGCGGTGCGCACCACCAGCTCCAGGACCCGGCCGTACGTTCCACGCGGCCAGGTGCCCCCCGCACGTTCCGTCAGTCCCCGAACGGAATCCGGAGCCCCACCATGAGAACGAACCGCCTCACCCTGCGCAGATCCCCGGCGGCCGTCGCCGCCGTCGCCCTCGCAGCCCTTCTCGGGACCGCCGCGCCCACCGCGCAGGCCGCCCCGGCGACGACCACGGCGACCGCCGCCGTCGCAGCGCCCGACATACCCCTGGCCGGCGTCAAGGCCCACCTCACCCAGTTCTCGACGATCGCCGCGAACAACGGCGGCAACCGCGCCCACGGCCGCCCCGGCTACAAAGCGTCCGTGGACTACGTGAAGGCCAAGCTCGACGCGGCCGGATACACCACGTCCCTCCAGCAGTTCACCACCAGCGGTGCCACCGGCTACAACCTCATAGCCGACTGGCCGGGCGGTGACCCGAACAAGGTCGTCTTCGCCGGAGCCCACCTGGACTCCGTCTCCTCCGGCGCCGGGATCAACGACAACGCCTCCGGCTCGGCCGCCGTCCTGGAGACCGCCCTCGCCGTCTCGCGCGCCGGCTATCAGCCCGACAAGCACCTGCGGTTCGCCTGGTGGGGTGCGGAGGAGCTGGGTCTGATCGGCTCCAAGCACTACGTCAACAACCTGCCGGCCGCCGAGCGTTCGAAGATCTCCGGCTACCTCAACTTCGACATGATCGGCTCGCCGAACGCCGGCTACTTCGTCTACGACGACGACCCGGTCATCGAGAAGACCTTCAAGGACTACTTCGCGGGCCTCGGCGTGCCCACCGAGATCGAGACCGAGGGCGACGGCCGATCCGACCACGCCCCGTTCAAGGCGGCGGGCGTCCCCGTCGGCGGACTCTTCACCGGCGCCAGCCGGACCAAGACCGCGGCCCAGGTGCAGAAGTGGGGCGGAACGCAGGGCCAGGCCTTCGACCGCTGCTACCACACCTCCTGCGACACCACGGCGAACATCAACGACACCGCCCTGGACCGTAACAGCGACGCCGCCGCCCACGCGATCTGGACCCTCTCCGCGGGCTCCACGGGCGAGCCGCCCACGGGCACCGTCTTCTCCAACGACGCCGATGTCGCCATCCCGGACGCCGGGGCGGCCGTGACCTCCTCGGTCACGGTCTCCGGCCGGACCGGCAACGCGCCCGCCGCACTCCAGGTGGGCGTGGACATCAAGCACACCTACCGCGGCGACCTCGTCATCGACCTGCTGGCACCGGACGGCACCGCCTTCCGGCTGAAGAACTCCAGCAGCGGCGACTCCGCGGACCACGTCAACACGACGTACACCGTCAACGCCTCCGCCAAGGTGGCCAACGGCGTCTGGAAGCTCCGGGTGCAGGACATCGCCCGGTACGACACCGGCTACATCGACAGCTGGAAGCTCACCTTCTGATCGTGCGGCGCTCCCGGCGTGGCCCCCTCCCTGGGAGGGGGCCACGCACGGTTCACAGATACCGCTTGATCTCCCGCCGGGCCAGCGACCGCTGGTGCACCTCGTCCGGGCCGTCCGCCAGCCGCAGCGTCCGCGCCGATGCCCACAGCTCCGCCAGCGGGAAGTCCTGGCTCACCCCGCCCGCCCCGTGCAGCTGCACCGCGGAGTCCAGGATGTCCACCACGGCGCGCGGGGTGGCGATCTTGATGGCCTGGATCTCTGTGTGCGCGCCCTTGTTGCCCACCGTGTCCATCAGCCAGGCCGTCTTCAGCACCAGCAGCCGCAGCTGCTCCACCGTCACCCGGGCGTCCGCGATCCAGTTCTGCACGACGCCCTGCTGGGCGAGTGGTTTGCCGAACGCCGTACGTTCCACCGCCCTGCGGCACATCAGCTCGATGGCCCGCTCCGCCATCCCGATCAGCCGCATGCAGTGGTGGATCCGCCCCGGCCCCAGCCGCGCCTGGGCGATGGCGAAGCCGCCGCCCTCCTCACCGATCAGGTTCGCCGCCGGCACCCGCACGTCGTGGAAGACCACCTCGGCGTGACCGCCGTGGGAGTGGTCCTCGTACCCGTACACCCGCATGGCGCGCCGCACTTCGAGACCGGGGGTGTCGCGCGGCACGAGGATCATCGACTGCTGGCGGCGGATGTCGGTGCCGTCCGGGTCCGTCTTGCCCATCACGATGAAGACGGCACAGTCCGGGTTCATCGCCCCGGAGATGTACCATTTACGGCCGTTGATGACGTAGTCCTCACCGTCCCGGACGATCCGGGTCTCGATGTTCGTCGCGTCGGAGGACGCCACATCCGGCTCCGTCATCGCGAACGCGGAGCGGATCTCCCCGGCCAGCAGCGGCTCCAGCCACTGCTTCTTCTGTTCGTCGGTGGCGAACTGGAAGAGCACCTCCATGTTCCCGGTGTCCGGGGCCGCGCAGTTCAGCGCGGTCGGCGCCAGGTGCGGGGAGCGGCCGGTGATCTCCGCGAGCGGCGCGTACTGGAGGTTCGTCAGCCCGGCCCCGTACTCCGCGTCGGGCAGGAAGAGGTTCCACAGCCCCTGCCGCCGCGCCTCGGCCTTCAGCTCGTCCACGACGGCCGGGGTGTCCCACGGCGAGGCGAGCAGCGCCCGCTGTTCGTGGTCGGTCTTCTCGGCCGGGTGGACGTAGTCGTCCATGAAGGCGAGCAGCTTGTTCCGCAGCTCCTCGGTACGGGCGTCGAATGCGAAGTCCATGGGTGTTCAGCCTTCCTGGAGGGTGGTGAGGCCGTGCTCGATGAAGACCGGGACCAGATCGCCGATCCGGTCGAAGCCGGCGCCGACGGTCTGGCCGAGGGTGTAGCGGTAGTGGATGCCCTCCAGGATCACGGCGAGCTTGAACCAGGCGAACGCGGTGTACCAGGAGATGGCGGAGGTGTCCCGGCCCGACCCGGCGGCGTACCGCTCGATCAGCTCGGCGGGGGAGGGGTGCCCGGCGGCGCCGCTGGTGGTGGAGACGGGGGAGTGCGGCAGATCGAGCTCGGAGCTGTACATCACGAGGAGCCCGAGGTCGGTCAGCGGATCGCCCAGGGTGGACATCTCCCAGTCCAGGACGGCGTTGATGCGGTCGTCCGGGCCGAGCAGCACGTTGTCCAGGCGGTAGTCGCCGTGGACGACGGTGGGTGCGGGCGAGGCGGGCAGCTCACGGCCCAGGGAGGCGTGCAGCTCGTCGATGCCGGCCAGGTCGCGGTTGCGGGAGGCGTCCAGCTGCTTGCCCCAGCGCCGCAACTGCCGGTCCAGGAACCCGTCCGGCCGCCCGAAGTCGCCGAGCCCGACGGCCACCGGGTCCACCGCGTGCAGGTCGACCAGCGTGTCGACGAGGGCGAGGACGGCGGCCCGGGTGCGCTCGGGGCCCAGCGGGGCGAGCTGTTCGGCCGTGCGGTACGGGGTGCCCTCGACGTGCTCCATGACGTAGAAGGGTGCCCCGAGCACCGTGTCGTCCGCGCAGAGCAGCACCGGCTCCGGCACGGGGACGGCGGTGGGGTGCAGGGCGCTGATCACCCGGTGCTCGCGCTTCATGTCGTGCGCGGTGGCCAGCACATGGCCCAGCGGCGGTCTGCGCACCACCCAGCGGCCGGTCCCGTCGGTGACGGTGTACGTCAGGTTCGAGCGGCCGCCCTCGATGAGCCGCGCTTCGAGGGGTCCGCTCACCAGCCCGGGCCGCTCGCGGTCGAGGTGTCCGCGCAGCAGCTCGGGGTCGAGACCTGGTGGGGGGACTGAGCTCATGGTGCGCACCTCCGGGGTGACGGAACGATCGCTGACCATGATGCCGACCAGTCGGTATGTCGTCCAGTCCCGGGCGGTCACCGATCCGCACGGGCTGTCCGCCCTGGCCGACGAGGTTGCGCGAGGACTCACGGGCCGCCGGGGACCGGGAGGCCGACCACCGGGTGGGACGCCGGCGGGCCGCGCGGTCCAGAGCGCCGACGAGATCCGCCTCTCCGCCGTCTCCGCCTGGAGGCGGCCTGCCTGGACGCCCTCGGCAAGGCGCCGGCCCCGCCCGTGCACGCGCTGCCCGGCGGGAAGGTCCGCGACACCGTCGAGTACAGCGCGTACCTCTCCTGCCGCTGGGCCGGCCGGCGTCCCGGAGCGGGTGACGCCGGTGATCCCGCGCCGGTGAGGGGACGGAGCCACGGTCGTACCGCTTGAGTTGCGTCCACCCCGCCGTGCGCGGAAGGTCGAGGAATGAAGGCGATCAGCTACAACGCGTACGGCTCGGCCGATGTCCTGGAATACGGCGAGCGGCCCGACCCCGTGGTCGGCCCCGACTCGGTCCTGGTGAAGGTGCGGGCAGCCGCCGTCAACCCGGTCGACTGGAAGGCCCGCGAGGGCTACCTCCAGGGCGGCCTCGAGGCCGTCTTCCCGGTGATCCCCGGCTGGGACGTCTCCGGTGTGGTCGTGCAACCGGGCATCGCCGTCGACGAGTTCGCGGTCGGGGACGAGGTGATCGGCTACGTCCGCGAGGACTTCCTCTCCCGCGGTACGTTCGCCGAGTACGTCGCCGCCCCCGTACGCACCCTCGCCCGCAAGCCGCTCAGCCTGAGCTTCGAGGAGGCCGCGGGCCTGCCGCTGGCCGGGCTCACCGCGTACCAGGTGCTGTACCGCACCCTGAAGATCCGCGAGGGCGACACCGTCCTCGTCCACGCGGCGGCGGGCGGCGTCGGCTCGCTCGCCGTGCAGCTCGCCCGTCACACCGGCTGCCGGGTCATCGGTACGGCGAGCGCCCACAACCACGACCACGTACGGAGCCTCGGCGCCGAACCCGTGGAGTACGGGGAGGGCCTCGCCGACCGGCTGCGGGAGCTGGCCCCCGAGGGCATCGGCGCCGCCTTCGACACGGTGGGCGGCGACGCGCTGAGGGTCTCGGCCGAGACCCTCGCCCCGGGCGGCCGACTCGCCTCGATCGCCGACAGTGAGGTCTTCTCCTACGGCGGCCGCTACGCCTTCGTCCGGCCCGACGCCGCCGACCTGGCCCAGCTCGCCGAGCTGGCCGAACAGGGCATTGTCACCGTCCACGTGGACCGGGTCTTCCCGCTGGAGCAGGCGGCCGACGCGTACCGCCTCAACCAGGAGGGACGCACCCGCGGCAAGATCGTGGTCACGGTGGACTGGGACGGCTGAACAACCCCGGGCACTCAGAACAGCATGGCCACCGCGAACACCGCGAACGCCACCGTGCACAGCGCCGCCGCCAGAGCCCCGCGCGGCGCGAGCGGCTCCGGCCGCGCCACCCCCATACGCCGCACCCTGAGGTGGGCCACCGCAAGGAGCCCCAGCCAGGCCGCCACGGTCAGTGCCAGGGCGACGAGCGCGGCCGGGGACGCGCCGCTGTGCAGCGCCTGCCGTCCGGCGAGCAGTGCCACCACCGTGGCGGACAGCGTGGTACGCCGCCAGGCGAGCCGGGTCCGCTCCGGCTGGAGCCCGGGGTCCCGGTCCACTGCCGCCGTCACCGGCCCTCCCAGCCGAAGAGGACCACCACCACCATCGCGACGGCCACGACCGCCACCACGATCCCCAGCACCGTCGGGAACAGGGAGACCGGCAGATCCTCCCCGCGCCGCATCGCCCGTTCGCACCGTACCCAGTGGTTGACCGCCCGCAGCGCGCACAGCACGCCCGCGGCGAGCAGCCCCAGGGCGAGCCCCGCCCGGACGCCCCAGGCCAGTTCCGGCAGGAACTGGTCCACGGCGAAACCGCCGCCGATCAGGGCCAGCGCCGTCCGGATCCAGGCGAGGAACGTCCGCTCGTTGGCCAGGGAGAACCGGTAGTCGGGGGTGGCCCCCTCGTCCCGGATCCGCTGCGGTGCGAACCACAGGCGTACGCTCGGCGCGATCTTGTTCACATGGGCACCCTACGCGGGTGGGCCAGTAGCCAGGTCTCGATGGCCGGGGTCCGGCCCGAGACGCGGTCGATGTCGTGCCGCTCCCGTCGGGCAGCGCCAAACCGGCTGTGTCCCTGGCCGCCGCCCCGGCCTGCACCCGGCAGGCAGCCGGTCAGCAGCGCGAGCCGTCCGAGCCCCGAGAGCTGGAAAGCGGCCTCCCTGCCCTGGCGTCGCAGATCAGGCGGACCGGAACTTCTTCAGCCGCCGGTACGCCTCCACCCCGTCCGGCACCCACGGCCACCGACCGAGACACTCCTCCAGCTCCGCCTCGTCCAGGAAGGTGTGCCAGGCGACCTCCTCGGTCTGCGGGGCCACCGGAAGCTCGCACCGGACCTGGTAGACGGCGGACCACCAGGAGTGCTTGTCACCGGTGTAGAGGAACCGGAACAGCGGCTCGGGCTTCGGCAGCCCCGAGACCCCCAGCTCCTCCTCCGCCTCGCGCAGCGCCGCCTCGTCGTAGGACTCGCCCGCGCCCACCACCCCTCCCACGAACATGTCGTAGTGGGAGGGGAAGAGCAGCTTGGTCGCCGTCCGGCGGTGGACGAACAGGCGCCCCTGCGCATCGCGCGCCTCGATGAAGACGCAGCGGTGCCGCAGGCCCCGGGCGGTCGCCTCGCCGCGCGGGGCCTGCCCGATGACCTCGTCGTTCTCGTCGACGATGTCCAGGATCTCGTCAGAAGGCGTCATGCGTTTCATCCAACAGCACCCGGGTGGTTGACGTGGCAGCGGCCGGTACCCAAGATCTGACGCACGGGTAACTTGCCCGCCCGCTGAACCTCTCCGAGTCTCCCCGGGCCCTCCCGAGCCTCCCCGACAGGATGGAACCCATGGCGTACGACGCTGATGTGATCGTGATCGGGGCAGGGCTCGCCGGACTCGTGGCCGCCGCCGAGCTGGTCGACGCCGGCCGTTCCGTGATCGTCCTCGACCAGGAGCCCGAACAGTCGCTCGGCGGGCAGGCCCACTGGTCCTTCGGTGGCCTCTTCCTCGTCGACTCGCCCGAGCAGCGCCGGCTGAGGATCAAGGACAGCCGGGAGCTGGCCCTCCAGGACTGGTACGGCACCGCCGGGTTCGACCGCAAGGAGGATCACTGGCCCAAGAAGTGGGCCGAGGCGTACGTCGACTTCGCGGCCGGCGAGAAGCGCTCCTGGCTGCACCAGCAGGGGCTGCGGATCTTCCCGGTCGTCGGCTGGGCCGAGCGCGGCGGCTACGACGCCACCGGCCACGGCAACTCCGTACCCCGCTTCCACATCACCTGGGGCACCGGCCCCGGCGTCGTGGCGCCCTTCGAACGGCGGGTCCGCGAGGGCGTCGCCAAGGGGCTCGTCCAGCTGAGGTTCCGCCACCGCGTCACCGGCCTGGCCCGCACGGCCGGGGCGCTGGACACGGTCACCGGCGAGATCCTGGAGCCGAGCGGGGCCGAGCGAGGCACCGCCAGCAGCCGGCAGGCGACCGGAGCCTTCGAGCTCAGGGCCCAGGCGGTGATCGTCACTTCGGGAGGCATCGGCGGCAACCACGACCTGGTCCGCTCCCAGTGGCCCGAGCGCCTCGGCACCCCGCCCGAGAAGCTGCTCTCCGGCGTCCCCGCCCATGTCGACGGCCTGATGCTGGGCATCGCCGAGGAGGCGGGCGCGCACCACATCAACCGGGACCGGATGTGGCACTACACCGAGGGCATCGAGAACTGGAACCCGATCTGGTCCAAGCACGGGATCCGTATCCTGCCCGGCCCCTCATCCCTCTGGCTGGACGCCCGGGGCAAGCGGCTGCCGGTCCCGCTCTTCCCCGGCTTCGACACGCTCGGCACCCTCGAGCACATCATGAAGTCCGGCCACGGCTACACCTGGTTCGTGCTCAACCAGCGGATCATCGGCAAGGAGTTCGCCCTCTCCGGCTCCGAGCAGAACCCGGACCTGACCGGCAGGTCGGTCCGCGACGTGATCGGCCGGGCCCGCGCGGCCGTGCCCGCACCGGTCAAGGCGTTCATGGACCACGGAGCGGACTTCGTCGTGGAGAGGGACCTCGACGCGCTGGTCCGGGGCATGAACGCGGTCAGCGGCGACGGCCTGATCGACGTTGAGGAGCTGCGCCGCGAGATCACCGCCCGAGACCGGGAGATCGCCAACCCCTTCACCAAGGACCTCCAGGTCACCGCGATCCACGGCGCCCGCGCCTACCTCGGCGACCGCCTCATCCGCACCGCCAAGCCGCACCGCGTTCTGGACCCGGCGGCGGGCCCGCTCATCGCCGTACGCCTCAACATCCTGACCCGTAAGTCCCTGGGCGGCCTGGAGACGGACCTCTCCTCCCAGGTCCTGACAGCGGACGGCACCCCGCTCCCCGGCCTGTACGCGGCGGGCGAGGCGGCGGGCTTCGGCGGCGGCGGGGTCCACGGCTACCGCTCGTTGGAGGGCACGTTCCTGGGCGGCTGCATCTTCTCGGGCCGAGCGGCGGGAAGGGCGGCGGCGCAAGCCCTGTAAGCCTCTCCGGCACAGCCCTGTAAGCCCCTCCGGCGATGGAGGAGCGGGGCCCGGGGCGGCGCCCCGGCGTCCACCCGGCCGAAGCCCCGCGGGGAACCCCGGGGGGTCTCACCCGGGGGCCCCGCCCCCATCCAACCTCCGCACCACCCGAAACCGCTCAGCCACGATCATCGTCCCGTCATCCACGGTGAACGCCGGATCCCCCATCGCCTCCCGCATCTCGTCGCTGTGCCAGAACGCCTCATGCCCCGCTCGCCATTCGGCCACCGACCGATACCCCTCGCCCTCGTCGAGCGCATGCTGCAGACCGACCTCACCGAGCGGCAGCACCCGTACCCCGGTCATCTCCAGCACCGCCACCTCCCGCCCCTCCGAGTCGATCAGTGCGGACCGTTCGCCCACCGGCGGAAGCTCCTCCCGCTCCAGCTCGTACTCGGCCAACAGCCCGGAGGTGGACACCTTTTCACCGGAGAGAACCGCCGCCACCAGCCGGTCGCGCAACGGGCCGGGAAAGGCGAGGAGGAAGGGTTTCAGAGTTTCGCGAGGCTCCATGCCGCCAGTGTGTCAGGCGTCACTCCCCACCCGCCCACCCCACCCGCACGCTGGGCGAACACCTTTCGCGGCGCGACGACTTCCAGCCAACTATTCGGAATGGGAGCGGAGTTGGTAGAGACCACCTCTTGACTCGGAGCATTCCCTACCGCTTTGCTGTGCGCGATCATCTGCTCGCACACCGCGTCGAAAGAAGTCTGCGGCATGTCCCCGCCTCCGCCGCCCCTGGGCCGCTCCCGCCGCCGGGGCGGTCGCCCGGACCACGCCTTCGACCCGGCCCTGGACGACCAGGACCTCATCGACGCCCGCAGCCAGTTCACCCAAGGGCGCTGGGCCGACGCCCGCGCCCTGCTGGTGACCACCGGGAAGGACTGGGACCGCCGGGGACACCGCGCCCTGGGCCTCGCCGAGATCCCCTCCGCCGTGGACTGGGCCAGCGACTGGCTGCTCGCCGAACCCGAGAGCGCGGACGCCGCCACCCTCCTGGGCTGCGCCTGTGTCGTACGGGCCCTGCGCCCCAAGGCCAAGGCCGACGACGCCGCCCGCGCCAGGCGGGCCTGTCTCGCCGCCGCCCGGATCACCCCCGACGACCCCACCCCGTGGCTGGCCCTGCTCCTCCTGGACCGGAGCCGCGACGACGGCGGGGACGAGACCGGCAGGCTCTTCGAAGAGGTCCGCTCCCGCCACCCCGAGCACCACCACGCCCACCACGTGATGACCGCGCAGCTGGCCGAGAGCCGCCCCGACAGCGGCCAGGACCCGCTCCACGAGGTGTACGACTTCGCCGCCTGGGCCGCCGAACAGGCGCCGGCCGACTCGCCGCTCGCGGTGCTCCCGGTCGTCGCCCATGCCGAGCGCTACCGCGTACTCGTGGCCGCCGGCAGCGAGCCGGACGACCCGGTGGCGTCCGGGCACTGGTCGGGACGGCGGGCCCGGCAGGTGATGAAGGCGGCCTTCGACTGGTGGCTGGAGTGGGAGCGCGAGGACCACCCCCGCCACCGCGTCGACCTCAACTTCCTGGCCCACGCGAAGGTCTGCGAGGGCCGGACCGCCGAGGCCGCAGCCCTCTTCCACCGCATCGGCCCGCACGCCACGGCCGCCCCCTGGTCATATGCCGGCCGCGACCCGTACGCCGCGTTCACCGCCGCCCGGGACCACGCACTCGGCACCCCCTGATCAGTGCCTCACCGAGCACCGAAGACCAAGGAACCAGAACCGAAGAAGGGACCACCCCCGCCATGTCGACGGGCAGTTCATCTCCAGGCAAGACCCGGCAGACCGGCACCACCAGGCTGACGGGCGATACCGGCGGGATCAACACCTACAAGGGTGAGGACCGCGCCCTGCGGGCCAACCGCCTCGGCACCCCCGGCCTGCTGCTCTCCGTGCTCGCCGCCAGCGCCCCCCTGATGGTGGTCGCCGGGGTGATGCCCACGGTCTTCGGCGTGATGGGCATCGTCGGCCAGCCCCTGCTCTACGTGATCCTCGGCGCCGTCCTGATGCTGTTCAGCGTCGGTTACGCGGAGATGAGCCGCCACGTCCACAACGCCGGCGCCTTCTACGCGTACATCTCCCGGGGCCTCGGCCCGACGGCCGGTGCCGGAGCCTCGCTCGTGGCGCTGGTGGCGTACAGCGCGATGCAGGTCGGCATCTACGGGATCCTCGGCTTCGAGGTCTCCGTCATCCTCTCCACGTACGCCGGCATCGACGTGCAGTGGTGGATACCCGCACTGATCTCGGTGGTCGTGGTCGGCATCCTCGGCTGGCTGAAGATCGACCTCAACGCCAAGGTGCTCGGCGTCCTGCTGGTCATCGAGTGCCTCCTCGTCGTGATCTTCGACATCGCCGCCGTCTCCGACCCGGGCCCCGAGGGACTCTCGTTCCAGGCGTTCGCCCCCGAGACCCTCACGGGCGCCGGGCTCTCCACCGCGCTCTGCTTCTGCATCGCCGCGTTCGTCGGCTTCGAACAGGCGCCGGTCTACGCCGAGGAGACCAGCCGCCCGCAGATCGTGGTCTCCCGGGTGATGTTCCTCGCGGTGGGCTACGCGGCGCTGTTCCTCGCCATCAGCTCCTGGGCCCTGACCGTCGCCGCCGGGCCCGGCTTCATCGCCGACACCTCCCTCAAGGAGGGCCCGGGCATGCTGTTCGGCCTCACCGAGGAGCGGCTCGGCTCGACCTTCACCGACGTCCTGCACATTCTCTTCGTCACCGGCATGTTCGCGGCGCTCCTCAGCTTCCACAACGTGGTCGCCCGCTACGCGTTCGCCATGGGCCGCGAGGGCCTGCTGCCCGCCCGCTTCGGCCGCACCAACCGGGCGAGCGGTGCCCCCGGCACCGGCTCGCTGCTCCAGTCCGTCATCTCCGTCGTCATCGTGCTGGCCTTCGCCTTCTCCGACGACAACCACATCGGCGACCCCACCGTCCCCGTGCTGCGCCTGTTCACCTGGATGGGCAACGTCGGCGCGCTGGGCATCATCCTGCTGATGGCCGCCGCCTCGTTCGCCGTCATCGCCTTCTTCGTCAAGCGCGGCGCGGGCCGCGCCCAGGCCCCGCGCCTGGTCGCCTCCGGCCTGGCCGGGGTCGCGCTCCTGTCGATCGCCGTCTTCACCGTCCGCGACTTCGACGTCCTCGTGGGCTCCGGCTCCGGCTCGGCCCTCAACTGGCTGCTGCCCGGCGTGATCGTCCTCGCCCTCGTCGGCGGTCTGGTCTACGGAGCGGTCCTGCGCAAGGTCAAGCCAGAGGTGCACGCCCGGATCGGTCTCGGCAACGAGGCGTTCCAGCTGGAGAAGGCGGCCGAGGGCGAGGCCACCCGCCGCTGAACACCCCGTACGCAAGAACGCGCCCGCCCCGGTGGAATCCACCGGGGCGGGCGCGTTGTCACGTACCGGGGGCCGCTACAACAACAGCGACAGCAGCATGATGAAGGCCATCGCGACCACCGAGATGATCGTCTCCATCACCGACCAGGTCTTCACGGTCTGGCCGACGTCCATCCCGAAGTACTCCTTCACCAGCCAGAACCCGGCGTCGTTCACATGGCTGAAGAAGAGCGAACCGGCGCCGACCGCGAGGACCAGCAGGGCCGCGTGCGCGGTCGACATGTCGGCCGCGAGTGGGGCGACCAGGCCGGCGGCGGAGATCGTGGCGACCGTGGCCGAGCCGGTGGCGAGGCGGATCGCGACGGCGATCAGCCAGCCGAGCAGCAGGGCGGGGATCGACCAGTTCTCGGAGAAGTCCAGGATCATCTGACCGACCCCGGCGTCGATCAGCGTCTGCTTGAAGCCACCGCCGGCGCCGACGATCAGCAGGATCCCGGCGATCGGGGCGAGCGACTTCTCCACGGTCCCGGCAAGCCTGCCCTTGGTGAACCCGGCGGCCCGGCCGAGGGTGAACATGCCGAGCAGGACGGCGGCGAGCAGGGCGATCAGCGGCGAGCCGACCACGTCCGTCACCCGCTGGACGCTGTTCTCGGGATCGTCGGTGACGATCTCGACGAACGCCTTGAGCAGCATCAGAACGACCGGCAGCAGGATCGTCACCAGGGTGGCCGCGAAGCTGGGGCGGCGGTCCAGGTCCTCGGACGGGCGCTGCGGGATCATCTTCTCCGGCGGCTCGATGTCCACCCAGCGCGCGGCGTAACGGGCGAAGACCGGCCCGGCGATGACCACGGTAGGGATGGCGACCAGCACACCGAGCGCCAGCGTCACACCGAGGTTGGCGTCCAGGGCGTCGATCGCGACCAGCGGGCCGGGGTGCGGCGGAATGAGCCCGTGCATCACGGAGAGCCCGGCCAGCGCCGGGATACCGATCCGCATCAGGGAGAAGTTGCCGCGCTTGGCGACGAGCAGCACCACCGGGATCATCAGCACGATCCCGACCTCGAAGAAGAGCGGCAGCCCGATGATCGAGGCGATGAGGACCATCGCCCACGGCATGGCCCCCCGGCTCGCCCTCGCCAGGATGGTGTCGACGATCTGGTCGGCCCCGCCGGAGTCGGCGAGCAGCTTGCCCAGGATGGCGCCGAGCGCGATGAGGACGCCGACGCTCGCGACGGTGGAGCCGAGGCCCGCCGTGAAGCTGGCGATCGTGTCGGCCGGGGCCGCTCCCGCGAAGGAGCCGAGCGCCAGCGAACCGAGGGTCAGGGCCAGGAACGCGTGCATCCTGAGTCTGGTGATCAGGAGAACGATGACGGCGATGCCCGCCAGTACGGCGATGCCCAACTGCGCGTTGCCTGCCGAAGTGATCGGTTCGGCGGCGTCCGCTGCCAGCATCTCGACGCTGAGACTGGTCACGGTGATAAGTCCTTAGATGTCGAGCCGGCGCAGCGCGGCGACGGCTCGCTGGGTGATTTCCTCGGGGGTGCCGGACACGTCGACGTCCACCCCGGCCTCATCGGCCTGGAGCGGCTGCAGCGTCGCGAACTGGGAGTCGAGCAGCGCGGTGGGCATGAAGTGGCCTTTGCGGTCCGCCATCCGCTCCTCGATCAGCGCCCGGTCGCCGGTCAGATGCAGAAACAGGGCGTCGGGCGCCCCGGCCCGCAGGCGGTCGCGGTAGGACCGCTTGAGGGCCGAGCTGGAGACGACCCCGCCGAGCCCCGCCCGCCCGTGCGCCCACTCACCGATGGCATCGAGCCACGGCCACCGGTCATCGTCGTCCAGGGGGGTGCCGGCCGACATCTTCTCGATGTTCGCCGGCGGATGGAAGTCGTCGCCCTCGGCGTACGGAACGCCGAGTTCGGCGGCGAGCAGGGGACCGATCGTGGTCTTGCCGGTTCCTGCTACGCCCATCACCACGACGACGTGGGGGGTGCTCATGGAGTGCCTCGCTGTCTTCTTCGACATCGGTCCGTCGCGCTACTGAAACCTATTAGGTACGACTTATTCAAGAGCCTGTGACGTATACGTCGTACTTTTTGTTCCCGAGGGTCGCCCCGTAGGCTTGCCCCATGACCACACAGAGCCAGGGGCTGCATACACATGTGCTGGACACCCTGGGTCTGGAGATCTCCTCCGGCCAGTGCCCGCCCGGCAGCGTCCTGCGCACCGACGAACTGGCCCAGCGCTTCGACGTCTCCCGTACGGTCGTCCGCGAAGTGGTCCGGGTCCTGGAGTCCATGCACCTGGTCGAGTCCCGCCGCCGGGTCGGGGTGACCGTCCGCCCCACCGAGACCTGGAACGTCTACGACCCCCAGGTCATCCGCTGGCGCCTGGCCGGCTCCGACCGCCCGCGCCAGCTGCGCTCCCTCACCGTGCTGCGCTCCGCGATCGAACCGGTCGCAGCCTCCCTCGCAGCCCGCCACGCCACCGCCGACCAGTGCGCCGAGCTGACCGAACGCGCCCTCGGTATGGTCGCCACCTCGCGCGGCCAGCAGCTGGAGGGCTACCTCGAACACGACATCGCCTTCCACCGGATCGTCCTCAACGCCTCCGGCAACGAGATGTTCGCCCGCCTGGGGGATGTCGTCGCCGAGGTCCTGGCCGGCCGCACCCACCACCAGGTGATGTTCGAGGACCCCGACCCGGCCGCCGTCACCCTGCACGTACGGCTCGCCGAGGCGGTCCGCGAGGGCGACCCGGAGGCGGCGGAGCGGATCACCAAGGAGATCGCGGTCGGCGCCCTGCACGAGCTGGACGTGCTGGCTCCCTAGAGGGTGTCCCGAGGCGTACGGTGGTCGGCGTTCGATCTTCGCGAAGCGCGGGAGCAGGGAGACCAGGGTTATGCCACAGCAGGTGCAAGGGGTCGTCGCACCGGGAAAGAACGAGCCGGTGCGGGTCGAGACGATCGTCATCCCCGACCCCGGTCCCGGCGAGGCCGTCGTGAAGATCCAGGCGTGCGGCGTCTGCCACACCGACCTGCACTACAAGCAGGGCGGCATCAACGACGAGTTCCCCTTCCTCCTCGGCCACGAGGCGGCGGGCGTCGTGGAGTCGGTCGGCGAGGGCGTCACGGACGTCGCCCCCGGCGACTTCGTCATCCTCAACTGGCGTGCGGTGTGCGGGCAGTGTCGCGCCTGTCTGCGCGGCCGCCCCTGGTACTGCTTCGACACCCACAACGCGAAGCAGAAGATGACCCTGCTCGACGGCACGGCGCTGTCGCCCGCCCTCGGCATCGGCGCCTTCGCGGAGAAGACCCTGGTCGCCTCCGGTCAGTGCACCAAGGTCGACCCCGAGGTCTCCCCGGCCGTCGCCGGGCTGCTCGGCTGCGGCGTGATGGCCGGCATCGGTGCCGCCATCAACACCGGACAGGTGGGCCGCGGGGACTCGGTCGCCGTCATCGGCTGCGGCGGCGTCGGTGACGCGGCCGTCGCCGGAGCCCGGCTGGCCGGCGCGGCGAAGATCATCGCGGTCGACATCGACGACCGCAAGCTGGAGACGGCGCAGAAGATGGGCGCCACGCACACCGTCAACTCCCGCTCCACCGACCCGGTCGAGGCGATCCGCGCCCTCACCGACGGCAACGGCGCCGACGTCGTCATCGAGGCCGTCGGCCGCCCGGAGACGTACGAACAGGCCTTCTACGCCCGCGACCTCGCCGGAACGGTCGTCCTCGTCGGCGTCCCCACCCCGGACATGAAGCTCGAACTGCCGCTCCTGGACGTCTTCGGCCGCGGCGGCTCGCTCAAGTCCTCCTGGTACGGCGACTGCCTGCCCTCCCGCGACTTCCCGATGCTCGTCGACCTCCACCAGCAGGGCCGCCTCGACCTCGCCGCGTTCGTCACCGAGACCATCGGCCTGGGCGACATCGAGCAGGCCTTCGCCCGGATGCATGACGGCGACGTCCTCCGCTCGGTGGTGGTCTTCTGATGACCGCCCGCATCGACCACCTGGTCACCTCCGGCACCTTCGCCCTCGACGGCGGCGAGTGGGACGTCGACAACAACGTCTGGATCGTCGGCGACGACACCGAGGCGATCGTCATCGACGCCGCCCACGACGCAGCCGCCATCGAAGCCGCGCTCGCAGGCCGTACGCTGCGCGCCATCGTCTGCACCCACGCGCACAACGACCACATCGACGCCGCCCCGGCCCTCGCCGAGGCCACCGGCGCCCCGATCCTGCTCCACCCGGACGACCTTCCGCTCTGGCAGCAGACCCACCCGGACCGCGCCCCCGACGGCGAACTGACCGACGGCCAGGAGCTGGAGGTGGCGGGCACCACCCTCAAGGTCCTGCACACCCCGGGCCACGCCCCCGGCGGCATCTGCCTCCACGCCCCCGGGCTGGCCACGGTCTTCACCGGCGACACGCTCTTCCAGGGAGGCCCCGGCGCCACCGGCCGGTCCTTCTCCGACTTCCCGACGATCATCGACTCGATCCGGGACCGGCTGCTCACGCTCCCGGGCGACACCGCCGTCCGCACGGGCCACGGAGACCCCACCACCATCGGCGCGGAAGCCCCGCACCTCGACGACTGGATCAACCGCGGCCACTGAGCACCGCGTACGTCACCCCTCGGGCCAGGCGGAGAGCCGCAGCCCGCTCTCGAAGCGGCGCGGCTCCCCGCTGACCGGGTCGGTGAACTCCAGCCGCCGCGCCAACAGCTGGAGGGGCCGGGAGAAGTCCTCCGCCCCCTCCGGCTCCACCACCGGGTACAGCGGATCGTGGACGATCGGCACCCCCAACGCGTTCATATGCACCCGCAGCTGATGCGTACGCCCGGTAGCGGGCAGCAACCGGTAGCGGCCGAGCCCGCCACGCCGCTCCACCAGCTCCACCCGGCTCTCACTGTTCGCCTCACCGGGCTCCTCCCGGGCGGCGAGCACCCCGCGCTCCTTCACGATCCGGCTCCGTACGGTCCGGGGAAGGACGAGCTCCGGGTCGTACGGGGCCACCGCCTCGTACTCCTTGCCCACCAGCCGGTCCCGGAACAGCGTCTGGTACGCGCCCCGCTCCTCGGGCCGCACCACGAAGAGCACGAGCCCCGCCGTCAGCCGGTCCAGCCGGTGCGCGGGCTGGAGCGCGGGCACTCCCAGCTCCCGCCGCAGCCGGGCCACCGCGGTCTCGGTGATGTGCCGCCCCCGGGGCGTGGTGGCGAGGAAGGGGGGCTTGTCGGCGACCACGAGACGCTCGTCCCGGTACACGATCCCGATGGGGAAGGGCACCGGTTCCTCGGCCGCGAAGTCCCGGTGGAACCAGATGCTCCGCCCGACGGCGTACGGCTCACCGCCCCGCACAGCGCTCCCGTCGGCCGCCACGAACCGCCCCGCGTCGAGCATCGCGTGAACTCGCGCGGCCCCGATCGCCCCACCGAACCGCGCGACGAGATGCTCCCCGACGTTTCCCCACACCCCGTCGGGGTCCTCCGGCAGCCGCACCCGTACGGCGTCGATCCCGTCCCGCTGAGGCAGGGGCCCGGCGGACGCCTTCCTGCGGCCCCTCATCCTCACCCCTTTCCTGCCGAAGCCGGTGACGCAAAAGAGCCCCACCGAAGTGGGGCTCCTCCTGGTGTCCGAGGGGGGACTTGAACCCCCACGCCCGATAAAGGGCACTAGCACCTCAAGCTAGCGCGTCTGCCATTCCGCCACCCGGACAAGGTGTCTGTCTCGCGGGCCGTGCCCGTTCCGACGTGGAAAACCATAGCAAACATTCGGGGGTGCTCGATCACGCCCCGATGGCTGTGAACGGTGCGTGACGGGGGATGCACGGCCTTGGGTGTGGGCCGTGGGCGCGGGAGGATGAAGGGGAGCACCACAGCGACAGCGGAAGGAAGCAGCGTGAGCGAGAGCAGCACGGGCAGCACCGTCAGCGGCGGCAACGCCGAGAGGGAGGTCGTGGACCTCTGTCGTGACCTGATCCGGATCGACACCAGCAACTACGGCGACCACTCCGGCCCCGGTGAGCGGCTCGCCGCCGAGTACGTGGCCGAGAAGCTCGCCGAGGTCGGCCTGGAGCCGCAGATCTTCGAATCGCACAAGGGTCGCGCCTCCACCGTCGCCCGGATCGAGGGCGAGGACCCCTCCCGGCCCGCCCTGCTCATCCACGGGCACACCGACGTCGTCCCCGCCAACGCGGCGGACTGGACGCACGACCCGTTCTCGGGTGAGATCGCGGACGGCTGCGTGTGGGGCCGGGGCGCCGTCGACATGAAGGACATGGACGCGATGACGCTCGCGGTCGTACGCGAGCGGATGCGCACCGGCCGCAAGCCCCCGCGCGACATCGTGCTGGCCTTCGTCGCGGACGAGGAGGCGGGCGGTACGTACGGGGCCCGCTACCTCGTCGACAACCACCCGGGGCTCTTCGAGGGCGTCAACGAGGCGATCAGCGAGGTCGGCGGGTTCTCGTTCACCGTCAACGAGAAGCTGCGCCTCTATCTGGTGGAGACGGCCCAGAAGGGCATGCACTGGATGAAGCTCACCGTGGACGGCACCGCCGGGCACGGGTCGATGATCCACAAGGACAACGCCATCACGGAGCTGTCCGAGGCGGTCGGGCGGCTGGGGCGGCACAAGTTCCCCGTCCGCGTCACCAAGACGCTGCGGCACTTCCTGGACGAGCTCTCGGACGCGTTGGGCACCGAGCTGGACCCGGAGAACATGGACGAGACGCTGGCCAAGCTGGGCGGCATCTCCAAGCTGATCGGGGCCTCCCTGCAGAACACCGCCAACCCCACCCAGCTCGGCGCCGGCTACAAGGTCAACGTGATCCCGGGCCAGGCCACCGCCCATGTGGACGGCCGTTACCTGCCGGGGTACGAGGAGGAGTTCCTCGCCGACCTGGACCGGATCCTGGGCCCCAACGTGAAGCGCGAGGACGTGCACGCCGACAAGGCGCTGGAGACCACGTTCGACGGCGCGCTGGTCGACGCCATGCAGACCGCGCTGGTCGCCGAGGACCCGATCGCCCGGGCCGTGCCGTACATGCTCTCGGCCGGCACCGACGCCAAGTCCTTCGACGACCTGGGCATCCGGGGCTTCGGCTTCGCCCCGCTGAAGCTGCCGCCGGAGCTGGACTTCGCCGGAATGTTCCACGGGGTCGACGAGCGGGTCCCGGTGGACGGTCTGCAGTTCGGCGTGCGGGTGCTCGACCGGTTCATCGACCACTGCTGACCGGGCCCGCGCGAACTGCTGACCGGCCCGCACGAACCACCGACCGGTTCCGTGCGTTATTCGAGTGCCTGTGCGTACGTGACCGAAAGGGTGAAACGCGCCGTTCATGCGTAGCCCCGCTCCACCCTCCTCGTTACAAGGTTTGCGGTCCGCGGCTGGGACCGCACTTTCCAACTAGGAGGAATCATGATCAAGAAGGTCGTCGCAGTTGCGGCTGCTACCGGTGGCCTCGTTCTCGCGGGTGCGGGCATGGCTTCCGCCGACGCGGGCGCCCAGGGTGCGGCCATCGGCAGCCCCGGTGTGCTCTCCGGCAACGTCGTCCAGGTCCCGGTCCACGTGCCGATCAACCTGTGCGGCAACACGGTCTCCGTGATCGGGCTGCTGAACCCCGCCTTCGGCAACACCTGCGTCAACGCCTGACGTTGTGCGTCAACCCGTAAGGGTTTGAGCTCGGTCGGTCCCGGAGTGCGTGCCATGCACTCCGGGACCGTTCGGCATTCGGCTCCCGCACGGTCATGTCCGGGGGTTTTTCGGAAGGCAGAAGGCAGGAAACGAACCTATGCGACAGGTCACTCGTAAAGGCCTGATCACCATGGCGGCGGCGGGCGGGGTCCTCGCGCTCAGCGGCGGCTATGCCCACGCCGACGCCGGTGCGGCCGGAACGGCCGCGGGATCGCCCGGCGTGCTGTCCGGCAACTCGGTCTCGGTCCCGATCGACATCCCGGTCAACGTCTGCGGCAACTCGGTCACCGTCGGCGGTCTCATCAACCCGACCTTCGGAAACGACTGTGAGAACGGGCCGGCGGAATCGCGCCAGGACTCCGGACCGCAGAACCGTATCGGCGGCGGCTCCGGCGACGAGGCGCAGGCCGGCAACGGCGCGCAGGCAGGGAACACCACCGCCACGGACCGGCACGGCGAGCCCGGCACGGGCCGTCACCGGGCCGGTGGCGCCGGTGCGGAAGGGGTCGCGCAGGGCTCGCCCGGCATCCTCTCCGGCAACGTGATCCAGGCGCCGATCAGCGTCCCGGTGAACGTCTGCGGCAACAGCGTCTCCGTGATCGGGCTCCTGAACCCGACCTTCGGCAACAGCTGCTCCAACGATGCCGAGCCGCCGCCCCCGCCGCCGGAGGAGCCGGAGAAGCCCCCGGTCACGCCGGAGACGCCGGTGGACCCGCCGGCCGAACCGCCGGCGAACCAGCCGCCCGAGCCCAATGTCCCCGGGCCCCAGCTCGAGCCGGAGGAGCAGGAGCAGCTCGCTCAGACCGGCGCGGGGGGCATGGAGATGCTCATCCCGGCGAGCGCCGGTCTGCTGCTGGCCGGGATGGGTTCGGTGCTCTACCGCCGCTCCCGCAGCGCCGCCTGATCCGGGCGCGCACACCGGTCGGCACAGCAGGACGAACCACAGCAGGACGAACACGGACGGGCCCCGCATCCGCGGGGCCCGTTCCCTGCTCTCAGGTGGCGCGTGACCCTGTCACCAGGTGGCTCGAAGCTGACGGATGATCCGTCGGCGCAGCCGCACCCTGCGGCTGCCGTCGCGGCGCAGCGTCAGGCGGTCCAGCTCCCAGTGTCCGTACTCGGCGTGGTCGGTCAGCAGTCGGGCCGCTTCCTTGCGGGAGACCCCGCGCGGCACGTACACGTCGACAAATTCGTATTCCGGCATCGCATCTATTGTGCGGGCAGAGCCCCGGTACGGATAGCGTCTGCACTATGTCTGATGCTGCGCAGCCCACCGCTGCCGAGGTACGTGCCGCCGCCGAGGCGGTCAAAGCCGCGATCGACCGTCACCTCGACGCGGTCGAACGCCGTACCGGGGACGACGACCCCGCCGTCTACGAAGCGTTCAACTCACTGGCCGCTGCGGCCGAGGTCTACGACGAGCTCCTCTACGACCGCTACGACGAGGTCACTCCCTTCGAGATCCCCGGCGCGGACGACTCCCTGCCGCCCTACGCCGGCCCCGCCGAGCCCAGCGCGCTCAGCGTGCTGATCCGGCGCGACTACGCCGTCGCGGAGCCCCCGCGCCTGCTCGCCCAGGCCCAGCGCCTCGCCGACATCGACGCGGGACCCGGCGCGGACGGTTCCACTACCCCGGTGGTCGGTACCAGCGTCCACGCCGCGCTCGGCATGCTCTTCGGCGAGTACGAACCGGACGAGATCGCCTCCCGGCACAAGGAGTTCGGCCTGGAGGAGGGGGACTCCACCCTCTGGGTCTCGGCCGCCGATGCGCTGCCCGAGCCGGGGGAGTGGCTCGGTGCCCCGTTCGAGGACGCAGACCCGGAGCTGGTGGTCTGCCGCTTCGACGTCAGCGCCGTCTTCGACGAGGAGGAGCTGGACGAGGAGCTCGACGAGCCGGCGGCGGGCCGCGCGTGATGTGACGCGATCCATGACAGGGGGCCCGGCGCCGTGCGCCGGCCCCCTGTCATGGATGGTGTCCGTCGGCGTCGCTCAGGAGGCCGCTGCGGGCGTCGGGAGGGCCTCCAGCAGCGGCCGCAGCCGGGTCGTCCGCTCCTGGGCCGGGATCTGCGCCACCGCGTGCGGGAGCGCCTGGTCGACCCCGTGCACCACGGAGAGGTGCTGCTCGCCCCGGCCGAACGCGGTGTAGACCCACGGCCGGCTCAGCCCCGCCGCCGCGTCGCCCGGCAGCACCACCACAGCGGCGGGCCAGCGCATCCCGGCCGCCTGGTGGGCACTGAGCGCCCAGCCGTGCCGCACCGCCGACTCCACCCGCTCCTGCGGTACGACGACGGGGACGCCCCGGCAGTCCAGGTGCAGCCCCTCGGCGTCGGCCGAGCGCACCACCCCGGGCACCGCGCGGCCGGGTGCGGGGACATGGATCACGCGGTCGCCCGGGTCGAACCCGCCGAACCGGCCAGGACCGGGGTTGAGCCGCTGTTTCAGGGCCTCGTTGAGCACCCGGGTCCCGGCCGCCCCGCCATGGCCCACGGTGATGACCTGGGTGTCGGTGGCGGGGATGGAGAAGGCCCGGGGCACCGAGTCCGCGACCAGCTGCACCGTGCGGTGGACGGCCTCCCCCGCATCGCGGACCGGGACGATCACCACCTCCTTGCCGGGGGCCTCGACCTGGGGCAGCTCACCGATGCCGATGCCGGAGACCAGCTCGCCGATCGGCCCGGGGTCCGGCGTACGGGAGACGACCTGCGGGCACGCCCGCGCGGCCAGGACGTCAGCGAAGACCCGCCCGGCGCCGGCCGAGCCCAGCACACCGGGGTCGCCGCTCAGCACCAGCCGGACCCCGTCCGCCAGCGCCTCGACCAGGACGGCCGCGCCCTCCACGTCCAGCTGGGGAGCGTCCAGCACCACGAGCAGGTCCAGGGCGAGGGCCCCGTCCTCGTCACGGCCGGGGCCCTCGGTGCCGGAGAGCAGCCCGGCCAGGGTGACCGCCGCGTCCGGAGAGCCGGCCGCATCGGCCAGCCGGCGGCGGCCGTCCTCGCTGTGAGTGGCGCCCAGGGCCCGCAGCCCCAGGCCCCGCGCCGCCGCGATCAGGGCGGCGGGCTCGGCCCTTGCCGCCTCGCCGCCGCTGTGCGCGACGAGCCCGGCGGTGGCCGCCGTACGGATCAGCTCGGCGGCCGAGGGGGACGGGGCGGCGGCTGCCGCCTCCGCCCAGTCGGCCCCCTTCCCGCAGGCGTTCATGAGACGGGCCAGGCCGTCGGCGAGACTCTCCTCGGCCAGCGCGTACCGGTCCAGGCCCAGCAGCACCTGAACCGGCTCCGGGGCCTCGCCGGTCCCGTCCTCGTCCTCGGAGGCGTCACCCTCTGCGGGGGCCTCGTCCTCGTAGGCAGCCGGCTCCGTGGGGTCCGTGCCCTCCTGGAAGACCAGGGCGACACCCTCCTCCACCGCGTTGCGCACGGCCTCCTCCGGGTCGCTCACCGCACGCTCGGCGAGCGCCGCCCGGACCGCCCCGGCGTCCAGCGCCGTGTGGCCCTGGAGGGCGGCACGCTCCAGCAGCCAGCCGACCAGAGCCGCCGTGCGGCGCCCGTCGTCAGGGCCGCACGCGGCGCCCAGCAGGGCCCGGGCGAAGCCGTCCGCCTGCTCGGGCCGGACGCCCGGGACCGCCAGCAGTTGCCAGGGGTCGGCGCGCAGCAGGTCGGCGGCCTGCTCGCCCAGGGCCCCGGTGGCCGGGCGGGCCAGGGCCTCGGGGGCCCCGCCCTCGGTGAGGACCGCCCGCACCGCGTCCGTGGCCTCGGGCGAGGCGGTCCGGTCGACGGGAGCGACCGAAGCGGGCGCGGGGCGGGGAGGCTGCCCGGCGGGTGCCGGGGCGGCACGGCGGGGGGCGGGCGCGGCGGCGGGGGAGTCGTAGAACTCCGCGCCCGCCTTCTCGCCGCTCTCCACGGCCCGGACGGCCGCCAGCAGGTCGGCGGCGGTGCCGCTCAGCTTCGTACCGGCGGCGACGGGACCTTCCTTCTCGGCCTTGCGCTGCGCGATCCGCTCGCGCAGCTCACGCTGGGCGGCCAGCTCGGCCTGCGCCTCGGAGAGCGCGGCGGCTGCCGCGTCGCCCTCTTCGCCGGTGGAAGCGTCACCGGCAGGCGTGTCACCGGCGGGTGGGTTCTCCGCAGCGGTCTCCGCGGGCTCGTCGGCTTCGGGCGCTTCGGCGTGCGCGGGGCCTTCGGCATCGGTGGCCGCCGGGGGCTCGGCGCCCTGCGGTGTGTCCGGGCCGACGGTGCCGGGGGTCTCCCCGGGAAGCGCAGTCACAGCGTGCTCCAGTCCTGGTCGGGATAGCGGTGCACGGGCGCCGACACATCGTCGAGCGCCTGGCAGATCTCGTAGGGAAGACTAAGGGCCTCCACCGACAAAGCCTCCGCGAGCTGCCCGGCGTTGCGCGCACCGACGATCGGGGCGGCCACCCCCGGCCGGTCGCGCACCCAGGCCAGGGCCACGTGGAGGGGGCTCGTCGCCAGGCCGTCCGCCGCCGTCACCACCGCGTCGGTGATCCGGGTCGCCGCGTCGTCCAGATACGGCTCGACGAAGGGGGCGAGCCTCTCGGAGGCGCCCCGGGAGTCGGACGGGGTGCCCTGGCGGTACTTGCCCGTCAGCACGCCACGGCCCAGCGGCGAGGAGGGCAGCAGCCCGATCCCGAGGTCCAGCGCGGCGGGCAGCACCTCCCGCTCGATGCCCCGCTGGAGCAGCGAGTACTCCATCTGCGTACTGGCCAGCCGGGTGCGCACCCCTGGCGCGGCGAGCTGCCAGGTGGCGGCCTTGGCCAGCTGCCAGCCGCAGAAGTTCGACACGCCCGCGTAGCGGACCCGGCCGGAGGAGACGGCCAGGTCCACCGCCTGGAGCGTCTCCTCCAGCGGGGTCGCCGGGTCGAAGGCGTGGACCTGCCACAGGTCCACGTAATCCGTGCCGAGCCGCTCCAGCGAGGCGTCCAGGGCGGCCAGCAGGTGCCCGCGCGAGCCGTTGAAGCGGCGGTAGGGGTCGGGGACGTTGCCCGCCTTCGTGGCGAGGACCAGGTCCTGGCGCGGCACCAGGCTGTCCACGAGCCGCCCGAGCAGGTACTCGGCCTCCCCGCCCCCGTACACGTCGGCGGTGTCCACCAGGGTGCCGCCCGCGTCCCAGAAGGCCTTGAGCTGGCCGGCGGCGTCGTGCTCGTCCGTGTCCCGGCCCCAGGTGAGGGTGCCGAGCCCGATCCGGGACACGCGTAGGCCGGTGCGGCCGAGATGCCTCTGCTCCATGGGCGCTGAGATTACTGGCCATGGCCCCACCGGGTGCAGGGCTGTGGACAACGGGAGGTCGCTCGGGCCTGCCGGATCGCCGCCACCCGCGCTAGAGTCCGGAGAAAGGGACGTTACTGATCAGTAAGGGGAGCGGCTATGCGGCTCGGCATCAATCTCGGTTACTGGGGCGCGGGCATGGACGGCGACAACCTCGCCGTCGCCCAGGAGGCCGACCGGCTCGGCTACGACGTCTGCTGGGCCGCCGAGGCCTACGGCTCGGACGCGCCGACCGTGCTGACCTGGGTCGCGGCCCAGACCGAATCCATCGACGTCGGCTCCGCGATCATGCAGATCCCGGCCCGGCAGCCCGCCATGACCGCGATGACCGCCGCCACCCTGGACTCGCTCTCCGGCGGCCGCTTCCGGCTCGGCCTCGGCGTCTCGGGCCCGCAGGTCTCCGAGGGCTGGTACGGCGTCAAGTTCGACAAGCCGCTGGCCCGCACGCGCGAGTACGTGGAGATCGTCCGCAAGGCGATGACCCGCGAGCGCCTCTCCTACGAAGGGCAGCACTGGACGCTCCCGCTGCCCGGCGGCCCCGGCAAGCCGATCAAGCTCACCGTCCACCCGCAGCGCGAGCACATTCCGCTCTACATCGCCGCGATCGGCCCGAAGAACCTGGAGCAGACCGGCGAGATCGCCGACGGAGCCCTGCTGATCTTCCCCTCGGCCGAGCACCTGGAGGAGACCGCGCTCACCTATCTGCGCGCGGGCCGGGAGAAGGCCGGGAGGACCATGGAGGGCTTCGACGTCTCCCCGACGCTGCCGCTCGCCGTCGGGGACGACGTCAAGGGCCTCGCCGACATGTTCCGCCCGTACACCGCCCTGTACGTGGGCGGGATGGGCAGCCGGAAGCAGAACTTCTACAACCAGCTCGCGCAGCGCATGGGGTACGAGAAGGAGGCCGCCGAGATCCAGGACAAGTACCTGGACGGGGACAAGGCCGGGGCCGCCGCCGCCGTACCGCACCAGCTGATCGACCAGACCACGCTGCTCGGGCCCATCGAGCGCATCGCCGATCGGATGCAGGCGTACGCCGCCGCCGGGGTCACCACGCTCAACCTCTCACCCGCCGGGTTCACCCTGGAGGAGCGGCTCACCGCCCTGCGCGCCGGCACGGACGCCCTGGAGCGCTCCGGGCTCGCGTAACGCGTCGCGTAACGCCTCGGAGCAGCACTACGGCCGTGGTGGGGGCTCGGGGGTCTTCCCCGCCACGGCCGTCACCGGGAACAACGCGTCGTGCGCCCCGGGGTTACGCCGGGCCGTGCGGTCGTCGACCCCTCGCCGCCGCCTCCGTTGCTCCGGTTGCCGACTGCTCCCCGGCGCATTTGACTGCTGCTCTGCGCACTACTGCCCCGCGGCGCCTGTTTCGCGGGACCGGTACGGAGGTGGCCTCATGCTCTCAGCCCGAAGCCTGTGCCAGGAGATCCTGGACGACGACGAGGCGTACCGGCTCTTCTGCTCCATCGCCGCCAGCGGGGAGTCCCAGGGCGGCTGGGAGAACGCCCGGATCGCCGCCCTGGTCCCCGAGAGTCTCCGCTCCCTGGCACCCCGGATCGTCCGGCACGGCGCCGACGAGGACAAGCACGGCCGGATCTTCAACGCCCTCCTGAAGAAGCGCGGGCTTCGACCGGCCGGCGTCCCTTCGGAGACCGACTACACGATGCTCCTGGAGCAGCAGGGCATCGGCCTCGCCCACTCCCGGCTGCGCGGCGAGGAGCGGCTCACCGAGCGCGACATCATCACCTATCTGGCCCACAGCAGGATCACCGAGCAGCGCGCCTCGGAGCAGATGCGGCTGCTGCGGCGGTACTTCGCCGACCACCCCGACATCGGCCGCGCGGTACGGATGATCTCGGACGACGAGGACAACCACCTCGCCTACTGCCACGAGGAGCTGCTGCGGCTCGCCCGGGAGGGCCACGGCCGGACCATCCAGCGGATCATGCGCGAGTGCGCCCTCGCGGAGATCCTCGTCTACCGGGACGTCAGTCTCGCGGTGATGGACCACATGGGACGGTTGCTGGGCTGGCCGCGCGCCAAGGCCGTGGCCCTGGCGGCCGGAATCCGCGCGGTGTACGCGTACGAGCGCCTGGTCGGCTGGCGGCGCATGGTGAGCCTGGAGATGCCCGAGCGCCGCGACGCGCTCGGCGGCCGGGCCCTACCGGAACCCGAGTACGCGTGAGCCTCTACGTGCACACGTGCACCTCAGGGCACTACGTGACCTCCGGAGCCGCGCGTGACCCTTACAGCCACCCGCGCCGCTTGAACTGGCGGTGGAGGCCGACCACCGCCAGGACCATGAACAGGACGACGGCCGGGTACGTCCACCCCCAGTGCAGCTCCGGCATGTGGTCGAAGTTCATGCCGTAGATGCCCGCCACCATCGTCGGGACGGCGGCCATGGCCGCCCACGCCGAGATCTTGCGCATGTCGTCGTTCTGCCGCACACCCATCTGCGCGAGGTGGGCCGAGAGGATGTCCGACAGCAGCCGGTCCAACCCCTCCACCTGCTCGTTGACCCGCGTCAGGTGGTCGGCGACGTCACGGAAGAACGGCTGTGCCTCCTGGTGGACGAACGGCACCCCGGCGCCCGCGAGCCGGGTCATCGGCGCCGTGAGCGGACCGGTGGCGCGGCGGAACTCCAGTACCTGCCGCTTGAACGTGTAGATGCTGCCGGCCGTGTTCGAGGAGTCGCCGCCACCGCTCGGCGCGAAGACCTCGGTCTCCAGCTCCTCCAGGTCCACCTGGAGCTCGCCGGCCACGTCGATGTAGTGGTCCACCACCGCGTCGCTGACCGCGTAGAGCACCGAGGTCGGCCCGTGCGCCAGTATCTGCGGGTCCGCCTCCAGGCGGCTGCGGACATCCGCCAGCGGGGCGCTCTCACCATGCCGGACCGTCACCACGAACGAGTCCCCGATGAAGATCATCAGCTCATCGGCGCTCACCGTGTCGCTGCTCGACTCGTAGACGACCGGCTTCAGCACCGCGAACAGGGAGTCGTCGTACACCTCCAGCTTGGGGCGCTGGTGCGCGCGCAGCGCGTCCTCGACCGCGAGCGGGTGCAGCCCGAACTCCTGGCGCACCAGGTCGAATTCCTGCTCGCTCGGCTCGTGCAGGCCGATCCAGAGGAAGGCGTCGTCGGACCCCCGGGCCCTCTGGAGGGCCTCGGCGAAATCGTCGGGCCCATCGGTCCGGCGGCCGTCCTGGTAGATGGCACAGTCCACGATCATTTCGGCATCCTCGGGAGATTCAAGGTCCACAACGTACAAGGTGGGCGGGGTCAGGTCACCGCTCCCCCCTTCCCCGCGGAGGCGTCCTCGCACCCGGGACAGGGAGGCACCTAGGCTGCCGGTATGCCCACGCTGATCCTCGTACGCCACGGACGCTCCACCGCCAACACCGCCGGAGTGCTCGCGGGCCGCACCCCCGGGGTCCTCCTCGACGGGCGCGGCACCGAACAGGCCGCCGCCCTGCCCGCACGACTGGCCGCCCTCAGTCTCGCCGCCGCCGTCACCAGCCCCCTGGAGCGCTGCCGCCAGACGCTCCAGCCGCTGCTCGACGCCCGGCCCGGGCTGCCCGTGCACACCGAGGAGCGCATCAGCGAGTGCGACTACGGTGACTGGTCGGGCCGCAAGCTCGCCGAGCTCTCCGACGAACCGCTGATGTCCGTCGTCCAGCAGCACCCCTCCGCCGCGGCCTTCCCCGGCGGCGAGTCGATGCGCGCCATGCAGGCCCGCGCCGTCGACGCCGTACGCGACTGGAACCACCGTGTCGAGGCGGGGCACGGCGAGGACGCCACGTACGCGATGTGCTCGCACGGCGACATCATCAAGTCGATCGTCGCCGACGCCCTCGGCATGCACCTGGACCTCTTCCAGCGCATCCACGTGGACCCCTGCTCGGTCACCGCGATCCGCTACACGCGGCTGCGCCCCTTCCTCCTGCGGGTCGGCGACACCGGCGATCTCACCCCGCTGGCACCGCGCGAACAGCCCGTCGGGGCGGAGACCGTGCCCTCCAGCGCGGATGACGCCACGTCGGACGCGGCGGTCGGGGGCGGCGGGGGCGCGCCGTGATCTCCGCGGGCAGTAGGGTGGACGCGCCGTAGCGCCGCTATCCACCCAACGATTCTCAAGGGAGACAGGACGTGTCCCGTCAGGTGTTCCTCTACGACCCACCGGACCGATTCGTGGCCGGTACGGTCGGGTTGCCTGGCCGCCGAACGTTTTTCCTGCAGGCCTCCTCCAAGGGGCGGGTCACCAGCGTCGCCCTGGAGAAGACCCAGGTGGCCGCCCTGGCCGAGCGGATCGACGAACTGCTCGACGAAGTGGTCCGGCGTACCGGGGGCAACTCGCCGGTGCCCGCCGTGGCTCCCACCGACGTCACCGACACCGCCCCCCTCGACGTCCCCGTCGAGGAGGAGTTCCGGGTCGGCACCATGGCCCTGGCCTGGGACGGCGACGAACAGCGCATGATCGTCGAGGCGCAGGCCCTCGTCGAACTCGACGCGGACTCCGAGGACGACCTCGCGGAGGCCGAGGAGAAGCTCCTCCAGGACGAGGAGAACGGGCCGCCGATGCTCCGCGTCCGGCTCAGCGGCGCCCAGGCCCGCGCGTTCGCCAAGCGCGCCCTGGACGTCGTCAACGCCGGGCGTCCGCCGTGCCCGTTGTGCAGCCTGCCGCTCGATCCGGAAGGACACGTATGCCCGCGCCAGAACGGATACCGTCGCGGAGCCTGACGGACACCGAGCTGCTCACCCTGCTCACCGAGGGCACGCTCACCGTGCTCGGGCAGGTCGGCGGGGCGTCCAACGCGGTGCTGCACTGCACCGTCGCGTACGAGGGCGAGGAGCGCACCTGCGCCTACAAGCCGGTCGCGGGGGAGCAGCCGCTGTGGGACTTCCCCGACGGGACGCTCGCGCAGCGGGAGGTGGCCGCGTACGAGATCTCCCGGGCGACCGGGTGGGACCTCGTGCCGCCCACCGTGCTGCGCGAGGGGCCGTACGGGCAGGGCATGTGCCAGCTCTGGATCGACGGGCCCGAGCCCGCCGACGGCGTACCGGAACTGCTCGCCCTCGTCGAGGACGACGAGCCGGGCGACGGCTGGAAGGCCGTGGGCTTCGCCGACGTGGGGAACGGGAAGACGGCGCTGCTGGTGCACGCGGACGACCCCCGGCTGCGCCGGCTCGCGGTGCTGGACGCGGTGATCAACAACGGTGACCGCAAGGGCGGGCATCTGCTGCCGGCTCCCGGTGGGCTCCTGTACGGCATCGACCACGGGGTCACCTTCAACGCGGACGACAAGCTGCGCACCCTCCTGTGGGGCTGGGCCGGCGAGCCGCTCACCGAGGAGGCGCTGCGGGTCCTGGGGCTGCTCGCCGCGGGGCTGGCGGCGGGGGAGCCCCTGGCCACCCGGATGGCGCAACTCATCACGGCGGCCGAGCTGGAGGCCCTTCGGGAGCGGGTGGCGGGGCTGCTCGACGGCGGGGTGCACCCGAAGCCGAGCGGCCAGTGGCCGCCGATCCCGTGGCCGCCGGTCTAGGGGGCCTTGCCGGCGCGGGGGGAACACCCTGGCCCTACAGCCCTTCGCAGGTTTACCGCCAGAGTGCCTCTTCGGACAGGAATCCGGATCCGGTTCGTATCCGGAAGCGTCGTCCGGTTACGCTCATGACATGCATGCCTGGCCCGCTTCTGAGGTCCCCGCCCTGCCTGGCAAGGGCCGCGACCTTCGGATCCACGACACCGCGACCGGCGGACGGATCACCCTTGACCCCGGTCCCGTCGCCCGCATCTACGTCTGCGGCATCACGCCGTACGACGCGACCCACATGGGTCATGCGGCGACCTACAACGCGTTCGACCTCGTTCAGCGCGTGTGGCTCGACACCAAGCGGCAGGTTCACTACGTCCAGAACGTGACCGACGTGGACGACCCGCTCCTGGAGCGGGCCGCACGCGACGGTCAGGACTGGACCGCGCTCGCGGAGCGCGAGACGGCACTCTTCCGCGAGGACATGACCGCCCTGCGGATGCTGCCCCCGCAGCACTACATCGGAGCGGTCGAGGCCATACCCGGCATCGTGCCCCTCGTCGAACGGCTGATGGAGGCGGGCGCCGCCTACGACCTCGAAGGCGACGTCTACTTCTCCGTCGACGCCGACCCGCACTTCGGCGAGGTCTCCGGACTCGACGCGGCGGCGATGCGCCTGCTCTCCGCCGAGCGCGGCGGCGACCCCGAGCGCCCCGGCAAGAAGAACCCCCTCGACCCGATGCTCTGGACGGCCGCCCGCCCGGGCGAGCCGAGCTGGGACGGGGCCTCCCTGGGCGAGGGCCGGCCGGGCTGGCACATCGAGTGCGTCGCGATCGCGCTGGACCACCTCGGCATGGGCTTCGACATCCAGGGCGGCGGCTCCGACCTCGTCTTCCCGCACCACGAGATGGGCGCCTCGCACGCCCAGGCACTGACCGGCGAGCACCCGTTCGCCAAGGCGTACGTCCACGCCGGCATGGTCGGTCTCGACGGCGAGAAGATGTCCAAGTCCAAGGGCAACCTCGTCTTCGTCTCCACCCTGCGCCGCGAGGGCGTGGACCCGGCGGCGCTCCGGCTCGCCCTGCTCTCCCACCACTACCGCGCCGACTGGGAGTGGACCGACCAGGTCCTCGCCGACGCCGTCGAGCGTCTCGCCCGCTGGCGCGCCGCGGTCTCCCGCCCCGACGGGCGGCCGGCCGACGCGCTGGTCGAGGAGGTCCGCGAGGCCCTCTCCGACGACCTGGACACCCCCGCGGCGCTGGCGGCCGTGGACCGCTGGGCCGAGCTCCAGAGCGCGGAGGGCGGTACGGACGAGGGGGCACCCGGCCTCGTCTCCCGTACCGTCGACGCCCTGCTGGGGGTCGCGCTGTAGGACGGAGGGCGGCCCGCCGCCGCCCGGCCCCCCACCAGGACCGGCCCCGGACTTCTTCGCGAAGTCCGGGGCCGGTCGCCGTGATGGCACGACCGTGCGCTGTCACTCCCCGTCGGGGGTTTCCTCCCCGGACGCCTCGTCAGGTCCCTTTCCTTCCTCGGGCTTCTTCCCCTGGCCCTGACCCGGCTGGCCCTCACCCGGCCCGGCCTCAGGACGAGGCGGCTTCGGCGGCCGGGCGCGGCCGCTCGAGGGGTCCCGCAGGTACGCCGAGTCCCCGCTCTCCGTCGCATGGCCGCCGGGGCCCGGCCCGGGTCCGCCGTCGCGGCGCCGCAGATACCGCTCGAACTCCCGGGCGATGGCCTCGCCGGACGCCTCGGGCAGCTCCGCGGTGTCCCGCGCCTCCTCCAGCGTCTGGACGTACTCCGCGACCTCGCTGTCCTCCGCCGCCAGCTGGTCCACCCCGACCTGCCAGGCCCGCGCGTCCTCGGGCAGCTCGCCCAACGGGATGCGCAGCCCGATCAGGTCCTCCAGCCGGTTCAGCAGGGCCAGCGTCGCCTTCGGGTTCGGCGGCTGCGACACGTAGTGCGGCACCGCCGCCCACAGGCTCACCGCCGGCACCCCGGCATGGGTGCACGCCTCCTGGAGGATGCCGACGATGCCGGTCGGACCCTCGTACCGGGTCTCCTCCAGGTCCATCGTCCGCGCCAGGTCCGCGTCGGAGGTGACCCCGCTCACCGGCACCGGCCGGGTGTGCGGGGTGTCACCGAGCAACGCGCCCAGGATGACGACCATTTCGACGCCCAGTTCATGGGCGAAGCCGAGGATCTCGTTGCAGAACGAGCGCCAGCGCATCGACGGTTCGATACCGCGCACCAGGACGAGGTCCCGTGGCTTCTCCCCGCCGACGCGGACCACCGAGAGGCGGGTCGTCGGCCAGGTGACCTTCCGCACTCCGTTCTCCAGCCACACCGTGGGGCGGTTGACCTGGAAGTCGTAGTAGTCCTCGGCGTCCAGCGCCGCGAACACCTCGCCCTTCCACTCCCGGTCCAGGTGGCTCACCGCTGTGGAGGCGGCGTCACCGGCGTCGTTCCAGCCTTCGAACGCGGCCACCATGACCGGGTCGATCAGCTCGGGCACCGACTCGAGCTCGATCACCCGGGCCTCCTTCCGAAGTCTCCATACGTACGGAGCAACCTTACGGCTTCGGGACCCCTGGCCCGCAGCCCGTTTGCACGGCCGGGTGAACCTTGCCGGCAGGCGTGGATCAGCGGCCCGGTCAGTGCATCAGCCCATGGGCGCCCGCACTGCCGGAGCGAGGAAGGCGCCTCCCCCCGGACCACCGGCGCGATCTCCTCCGCGCACCACTGGAGCGTCTTGCGCAGTCCTCCGCCACCCCGGATCGCGACGACGGTCAGCCGGTGAGCAGCCGGATGGTCCTCGTACGGGCCGCGATCGCGCCGAGCGCCACGCTCGGGCTGGAGGACCGTCGGCGCGTGCCGGGGACACACGTATGCGGACGGGGGCGGTTCCCGTGTCGGAAACCGCCCCCGTCCGCGCACCCGTGGGGGCGGGTCAGTCCCGGTCGGCCAGCAGCTTCTCGACCCCGTCGCGCACGTCGTCCGTCGCCAGGCCACGGATCGTCAGCGTGGTCCGGCGGCGCAGCACGTCATCCGCCGTCTCGGCCCACTCGTGGTCGCGGGCGTAGGCGACCTGCGCCCAGATCTCCGGGGCGTCCGGGTGGACGCGCTCGGCCAGCTCCGGGCTCTCGTTCGCCAGGCGCGCGATGTCGAAGGCGAGCGAGCCGTAGTGGGTGGCGAGGTGTCGGGCGGTGTCCGGCGCCATGCGGGGGCCAGGGGTGCCGCCATCGATGAGCAGCCGGTGGGCGACCGCGTTCGGGTTGGCGATACCCGGCAGCGGCAGCTTCTTCGGCAGCCGGTTCATCGGCTCCATGTCCTCGGCCAGCGGGTGCCCCGGCAGGGCGGCCAGCTTGTTCATGACGGTGCGGCCGATGTGGCGGAACGTCGTCCACTTGCCGCCCGCGACCGACAGCATCCCGCCGCGACCCTCCGTGACGACCGTCTCGCGCTTGGCCTTGGAGGTGTCGCCCGGACCGCCGGGCAGGACCCGCAGACCGGCGAAGGAGTACGTGATCAGGTCGCGGGAGAGCTGCTGGTCCTTGATCGAGAACGCGGCCTCGTCGAGGATCTGCGCGGTGTCCGCCTCGGTCACCGAGACGTCCGCCGGGTCGCCCTCGTACTCCTCGTCCGTCGTACCGAGGAGCAGCATGTCCTCCCACGGCAGGGCGAACGTGATCCGGTACTTGTCGATCGGGGTGGCCAGCGCGGCCCGCCACGGACGGGTCCGCTTGAGGACCAGGTGGGCGCCCTTGGAGAGGCGGATGGAGGGGGCCGCGTTCGGGTCCTCCATCTTCCGCAGGTGGTCGACCCAGGGGCCGGTCGCGTTGAGCACGAGGCGGGCGGTGACGCCGAACTCCGTGCCGTCGACGCCGTCCTTCAGGTCGGCGCCTGTGACCCGGCCCCGGGTGAAGCGCAGCCCGGTGACGGCCGCGTGGTTGAGGACGGCCGCGCCCGCGTCGACGGCCGCGCGGACCGTCATCAGCGCCATGCGGGCGTCGTTCATCTGGTCGTCGCCGTAGACCGCGACGGCCTTGAGGTTGTCGGTGCGCAGCTCGGGCACGTCACGCTGCGCCTTGGCCGGGGAGATGACATGGCCGACGCCGTCGCCGAACGCGGAGAGCGCGGAGTAGGCGAAGACGCCCGCGCCGAGCTTGGCCGCGCCGTGCGGGCCGCCCTTGTAGACCGGCAGGTAGAAGGTGAGCGGGTTGGCCAGGTGCGGGGCCACCTCGCGGGAGACCGCGCGGCGCTCGAAGTGGTTCTCCGCGACCAGCTTGACCGCGCCGGTCTGGAGGTAGCGCAGACCGCCGTGGAGCAGCTTGGAGGAGGCGGAGGAGGTGGCGCCGGCGAAGTCACCGGCGTCCACCAGTGCCACCCGCAGCCCGGACTGTGCGGCATGCCAGGCGGTGGAGATGCCCAGGATGCCGCCGCCGATGACCAGGAGGTCGTAGGTCGCCCGGGACATCTGCTCCCGGGTCTCGGCGCGGCTCGGCAGGGAGCCGGAGGCCGGGTGCGTTCCGAGGGCGGGAACGCTCTGCAGGGTGGTCATGGTGAATGCTCCTCGTCAGCTTTCTTCGTCCTCGACCCAGCCCATGGTCCGTTCGACGGCCTTGAGCCAGCTCTTGTACTCGCGGGCACGGGTGTCCGCGTCCATGCGGGGGGTCCACTCGGCGGCCCGGCGCCAGTTGGCGCGCAGTGCGTCGGTGTCCGGCCAGAAGCCGACGGCCAGGCCGGCGGCGTAGGCGGCGCCGAGGCAGGTGGTCTCGGCGACCATGGGGCGCACCACAGGTGCGTCCAGGAAGTCGGCGAGCGTCTGCATCAGCAGGTTGTTGGACGTCATGCCGCCGTCGACCTTGAGCGCGGTCAGCTCGACGCCGGAGTCCTTCGTCATGGCGTCGCTGATCTCGCGGGTCTGCCAGGCGGTGGCCTCCAGAACGGCACGGGCGATGTGCGCCTTGGTGACGTAGCGGGTGAGGCCCGTGATCACCCCGCGGGCGTCGGGACGCCAGTAGGGGGCGAACAGGCCGGAGAAGGCGGGCACGAAGTAGGCGCCGCCGTTGTCCTCGACCGAGGAGGCCAGCGTCTCGATCTCGGCTGCCGACTTGATCAGGCCCATCTGGTCGCGCATCCACTGCACCAGCGAACCGGTGACCGCGATGGAGCCCTCCAGGGCGTACACCGGGGGCTTGTCGCCGATCTGGTACCCGACGGTGGTGAGCAGCCCGTTGTACGAGTTCACCGGGGTCTGGCCGGTGTTCATCAGCATGAAGGTGCCGGTGCCGTACGTGGACTTGGCCTCACCCTCGGCGAAACAGGTCTGGCCGAAGAGGGCCGCCTGCTGGTCACCGAGCGCGGAGGCGACGGGCACGCCGTCGAGGATGCCGCCCTTGGCGTGGCCGTACACCTCGGCGGAGGAGCGGATCTCGGGGAGGACCGCGGCCGGGATGCCGATGGAGGAGAGGATCTTGTCGTCCCACTCCATCTTGTGCAGGTTCATCAGGAGGGTGCGCGAGGCGTTGGTGACGTCGGTGACGTGGACGCCGCCGTCGGCGCCGCCGGTCAGGTTCCAGATGACCCAGGAGTCCATGGTGCCGAAGAGGATGTCGCCGGCCTCGGCGCGCTCACGCAACCCCTCGACGTTGTCGAGGAGCCAGCGGACCTTGGGCCCGGCGAAGTACGAGGCGAGCGGCAGCCCGGTCTCGCGGCGGAAGCGGTCCTGGCCCACGTTGCGGCCGAGCTCCCTGCAGAGCGCGTCGGTGCGGGTGTCCTGCCAGACCAGCGCGTTGTGCACCGGCTCACCGGTGTTCTTGTCCCACAGGAGCGTGGTCTCGCGCTGATTGGTGATGCCGATCGCCTTGACGTCGGCGGAGGTGATGCCGGCCTTGACGATGGCCCCGGCGACGACCTCCTGCACGTTCTCCCAGATCTCGGTCGCGTCGTGCTCGACCCATCCCGGCTTCGGGAAGATCTGCTCGTGCTCCTTCTGGTCGACCGAGACGATCCGGCCGTCCTTGTCGAAGACGATGCAGCGGCTGGAGGTGGTGCCCTGGTCGATGGCCGCGATGAACGGCCCGGTGCCGTGGGTGCCGGTCGTGTGTGCGTCGGTCACGGTGTGCTCCCGGAAGTCTGTGGGTGAAAGGGGTTACGGCGCTGATACCCGCGTGGGCTAGGCGAAGGCGAGGTTGTAGAGCCCGCCGGCGAGTGCGCCACCGATGAGCGGCCCCACGATGGGTACCCACGCGTAGCCCCAGTCCGAACCGCCCTTGTTCGGCAGCGGCAGCACCGCGTGCACGATGCGCGGTCCGAGGTCGCGGACCGGGTTGATGGCGTAGCCCGTGGGCCCGCCGAGCGAGAGTCCGATACCGACGACGACCAGGGCGGTGACCAGGGCGCCGAGCGCGCCGAGGCCGTTGCCCTCGTCGTTGAGGCCCTGGGTCAGGATCGCCAGGACCAGCACGAGCGTGGCGATGACCTCGGTGACGACGTTCTGCACACCGTTGCGGATCTCCGGGCCGGTGGAGAAGATCCCGAGCACCGGTCCGGCCTTGGGGGCGGAGGCCTGGTCGACCATGCCCTCGTCGGCGGGCTGCGCCTTGATGATCTCCGGGTCGCTGAGGTGGGCGTGGAACTGCCCGTAGTACACCGCGTAGACCAGCACGGCGCCGATCATCGCGCCGAGCAGCTGGGAGCCGAGGTAGAGAGGTACGTCGCCCCACGCGGTGCCGCCCTGAACGGCGAGGCCCAGGGTGACCGCGGGATTGAGGTGGGCCCCCGAGACGCCGCCGGCCAGGTAGGCACCGGTCAGCACGGCGAAACCCCACCCGAAGGTGATGGCCAGCCAGCCCGCGTTCCGGGCCTTCGAGTGCTTCAACGTGACGGCGGCAACGACACCGGCACCGAGCAGGATGAGTACGGCGGTTCCTATGGTCTCGCCGATGAAAATGTCGGAGCTGGACACCCGCGACTCCTTTGTCCTTCGTCCAGAGGGAGAGCGGAACACCGGGTCCCTCCGGTGGTCCGCGCCCCAGGTGGGTGACCACGAAGCGTGGGCAGCCCACCTGTAGGGGCTTGACCGGCCCTTGGCACTGTCACACCCTAACGCTTATTGCCGTTAGGCGTTCGACAATGCCGACCGTTGAACGGCAGTGTTTCCCCCGAGTGAAGGAAGCGTCAAGGGTTCTGTGGCCGGGGACTCGGTGCGCGACGCGATCGTTACCCACGATGCGCCCGGACGCGCGCGGGCGCCTGCGGCATGCGTCACGGGGGTGGCCGTCCGGTCCTGGGCGGCGACTCGGTCCGCAGGAATCCCGGTCCTCGGGCGAGGCCGCCCGGTCCTCGGGAGCGGCCCAGCGCTCAGAAGCGTCCGGCGCCCAGGTCCCGGGAGACCGCCCGGGCGCAGTCCCGTACGGCCGCGATCAGCTCGGGGCGCAGCACGCCGGCCGGCGCCACCCGCTCCACCGCACCCGTCACCGCCACCGCGCCCACCGGCATCCTGCGCCGGTCGTGGATCGGGGCGGACACCGCGGCCACCCCTTCCCAGGTCTCCTCGGCGTCGGCGGCCCAGCCCTGGGCGCGGATCAGGTCCAGCATCGCCTCGAACTCGTCGGCGGCCGTGACCGTGCGCCCGGTGAAGGAGCGGCGCTCCGCCTCCATGACCTCGCTGTGCGCCACCGGGTCGTACGCGGACAGCACCTTGCCGAGCGCCGTGGAGTGCAGCGGCTGCATCGCCCCGACCTCCAGCACCTGGCGACTGTCGTCGGGCCGGAAGACGTGGTGGACGATGAGGACGCCGTGCTGGTGGAGCACGCCGAGGTGGACGCTCTCGCCGCTGGAGCGGGCCAGGTCGTCCGTCCAGACCAGGGCGCGGGCCCGCAGTTCGTGGACGTCGAGATAGCTGTTGCCCAGCCGCAGCAGCTCGGCGCCGAGCTGGTAGCGCCCCGATGTGGCGTCCTGCTCGACGAACCCCTCCAGCTGGAGGGTGCGGAGGATTCCGTGGGCGGTGCCCTTGGCCAGCCCCAGGGAGGAGGCGATGTCGGACAGCCCGAGCCGCCGCTCGCCGCCCGCCAGCAGACGCAGCATCGCGGCCGCCCGCTCCAGCGACTGGATGTTCTTGGCCATCGCGCCGTACTCCTCCACCTCGGTTCGACAATGCTGAACACTATCGGTCGATGCCGACCTGCGCGGGACTCCGGGGGAAAGTCTCCTCCTGCCGGTCCGCAGCGCCCGCATCCGCACAGGATGCAGTCCGCCTCATGGACGGACCGACCACGAGCCCAGGTGTCCGGCTACGCTGACGGGGTGCGCCTTCCCCGAGAAGGACGCAAAGCCGACAGCCGTCGCATCCCTGGGAGATCATCCATGGCCTCGTCGCCGACACCCGCCCCCCACAGCCGGACCCGCGCAGCAGCCCTGCGCGAGGCGCTCGCCACCCGGGTGGTGGTAGCAGACGGTGCGATGGGCACCATGCTCCAGGCACAGGACCCGACCCTTGAGGACTTCGAGAACCTCGAGGGCTGCAACGAGATCCTCAACATCACCCGTCCCGACATCGTGCGCTCCGTCCACGAGGAGTATTTCGCGGTCGGCGTCGACTGCGTCGAGACCAACACCTTCGGCGCGAACCACTCCGCGGCCAACGAGTACGAGATCGCCGACCGGATCTTCGAGCTCTCCGAGTCGGGCGCCCGCATCGCCCGCGAGGTGGCGGACGAGTTCTCCGGCAAGGACGGCCGCCAGCGCTGGGTCCTCGGCTCGATCGGCCCCGGCACCAAGCTGCCCTCGCTCGGCCACATCGCGTACGACGTCCTGCGCGACGGCTACCAGAAGAACGCCGAGGGCCTCCTCGCGGGCGGCTCGGACGCCCTGATCGTCGAGACCACCCAGGACCTGCTGCAGACCAAGTCCAGCATCATCGGCGCGCGCCGGGCGATGGACGCCCTGGGTATCGACGTGCCCCTGATCTGCTCCCTCGCCTTCGAGACGACCGGCGTCATGCTGCTCGGCTCCGAGATCGGCGCCGCCCTCACCGCCCTGGAGCCGCTGGGCATCGACCTCATCGGTCTGAACTGCTCCACCGGCCCGGACGAGATGAGCGAGCACCTGCGCTACCTCGCCCGCCACTCCCGTACGCCCCTGATGTGCATGCCCAACGCCGGCCTGCCCGTCCTCACCAAGGACGGCGCGCACTTCCCGCTCGGCCCCGACGGCCTCGCCGACTCCCAGGAGACGTTCGTCCGGGACTACGGCCTCTCCCTCATCGGCGGCTGCTGCGGTACGACCCCGGCCCACATGAAGGCCGTCGTGGAGCGGGCCCGAGGGCTCACGCCGACCGAGCGGAACCCGCGCCCCGAGCCCGGCGCCGCCTCGCTCTACCAGACGATCCCCTTCCGCCAGGACACCGCCTACCTGGCGATCGGTGAGCGCACCAACGCCAACGGCTCCAAGAAGTTCCGCGAGGCCATGCTGGAGGCCCGCTGGGACGACTGCGTGGAGATGGCCCGCGACCAGATCCGCGAGGGCGCGCACATGCTCGACCTCTGCGTCGACTACGTGGGCCGCGACGGCGTCGCCGACATGGCGGAGCTGGCCGGCCGCTTCGCGACCGCCTCCACCCTCCCGATCGTGCTGGACTCCACCGAACTGCCCGTGCTGCGCGCCGGCCTGGAGAAGCTCGGCGGCCGTGCGGTGCTGAACTCGGTGAACTACGAGGACGGCGACGGCCCCGAGTCCCGCTTCGCACAGGTCAGCGCCCTGGCCTCCGAGCACGGTGCCGCCCTGATCGCCCTGACGATCGACGAGGAGGGCCAGGCGCGGACGATCGAGCACAAGGTCGCCATCGCCGAGCGGCTCATCGAGGACCTCACCACCAACTGGGGCATCCACGAGTCCGACATCCTCATCGACACCCTGACCTTCACCATCTGCACCGGCCAGGAGGAGTCCCGCGGCGACGGCATCGCCACCATCGGGGCGATCCGCGAGCTGAAGAAGCGCCACCCGGACGTCCAGACCACACTGGGCCTCTCCAACATCTCCTTCGGCCTGAACCCGGCCGCCCGGGTCGTGCTGAACTCCGTCTTCCTCGACGAGTGCGTCAAGGCCGGCCTGGACTCCGCGATCGTGCACGCCTCGAAGATCCTGCCGATCGCCCGGCTGGAGGAGGAGCAGGTCAAGGTCGCCCTCGACCTGATCTACGACCGCCGCAGCGAGGGCTACGACCCTCTCCAGAAGCTCATGGGCCTGTTCGAGGGCGTCAACATGAAGTCGATGAAGGCGGGCAGGGCCGAGGAGCTGATGGCCCTTCCGCTGGACGAGCGGCTCCAGCGCCGCATCATCGACGGTGAGAAGAACGGCCTGGAGGCCGACCTCGACGAGGCCCTCCAGAACACCCCGGCCCTCGACATCGTCAACAACACGCTGCTCGAAGGCATGAAGGTGGTCGGCGAGCTGTTCGGCTCCGGCCAGATGCAGCTGCCGTTCGTCCTCCAGTCCGCCGAGGTCATGAAGAGCGCGGTGGCCCACCTGGAGCCGCACATGGAGAAGACCGACGACGACGGCAAGGGCACGATCGTGCTCGCCACCGTCCGCGGCGACGTCCACGACATCGGCAAGAACCTCGTCGACATCATCCTCTCCAACAACGGCTACACCGTCGTCAACCTCGGCATCAAGCAGCCCGTCTCCGCGATCCTGGAAGCCGCCGAGGAGCACCGCGCCGACGTCATCGGCATGTCCGGCCTCCTGGTGAAGTCCACCGTGATCATGAAGGAGAACCTCCAGGAGCTGAACCAGCGCAAGATGGCCGCCGACTTCCCGGTCATCCTCGGCGGCGCCGCGCTGACCAGGGCCTACGTCGAGCAGGACCTGCACGAGATCTACGAGGGAGAGGTCCGCTACGCCCGCGACGCCTTCGAGGGCCTGCGCCTGATGGACGCGCTCATCGGCGTCAAGCGCGGCGTGCCGGGCGCGGTCCTGCCCGAGCTCAAGCAGCGCCGGGTCCCCAAGAAGGACACCGACACCGCCGTCCTGGAGGTCGAGGAGCCCGAGGGCTCGGTGCGCTCGGACGTCTCCACCACCAACCCCGTCCCCGAGCCGCCGTTCTGGGGTACCCGGGTCATCAAGGGCATCCCGCTGAAGGAGTACGCCTCCTGGCTCGACGAGGGCGCCCTGTTCAAGGGGCAGTGGGGCCTCAAGCAGGCCAGGACCGGTGACGGACCGACGTACGAGGAGCTGGTGGAGACCGAGGGGCGCCCGCATCTGCGCGGCTGGCTCGATCACCTCCAGTCCAACAACCTCCTGGAGGCGGCCGTCGTCTACGGCTACTTCCCTTGCGTCTCCAAGGGCGAGGACCTGATCCTCCTGCACGAGGACGGCTCCGAGCGCACCCGCTTCACCTTCCCGCGCCAGCGCCGCGGCCGCCGCCTCTGCCTCGCGGACTTCTTCCGCCCCGAGGAGTCCGGCGAGACGGACGTGATCGGCCTCCAGGTCGTCACCGTGGGCTCCCGGATCGGCGAGGCCACCGCCGAGCTGTTCGCCGCCAACTCCTACCGCGATTACCTGGAGCTGCACGGCCTCTCCGTCCAGCTCGCGGAGGCCCTCGCCGAGTACTGGCACGCCCGGGTCCGCAGCGAGCTGGGCTTCGCCGGGGAGGACCCCGCCGACGTCGAGGACATGTTCGCGCTGAAGTACCGGGGCGCACGGTTCTCGCTCGGCTACGGGGCGTGCCCGGACCTGGAGGACCGCGCGAAGATCGCCGACCTCCTCCAGCCGGGCCGGATCGGCGTGGAGCTCTCCGAGGAGTTCCAGCTCCACCCGGAGCAGTCCACCGACGCCCTCGTCATCCACCACCCCGAGGCGAAGTACTTCAACGCCCGGTAGCCGCTCCTTCACCTTGCGGCTTCGCGTCGTTCGCGCGCCGTGGCCGGACAAGTCGTACACTAGTCGGTCCAGTGCAGGCCGGTCGCCCTCCCCATCCGGAGCGGCGGCCGGCCTTCTCGTCCCTTACGGAAGGTGTGCCGGATGACGAGTACGGTCCCCGCGTCCCTGACCCGCACGGCCGAAGGCGCCGCCCTGCAGGCGGTCCTTCTCGACATGGACGGAACCCTGGTCGATACCGAGGGCTTCTGGTGGGACGTCGAGAAGGAGGTCTTCGCCGACCTCGGACACCGGCTGGAGGAGCCATGGCGGGACGTCGTCGTCGGCGGACCGATGACCCGCAGCGCCGGCTACCTGATCGACGTCACCGGCGCCGACATCGCTCTGGACGAGCTGACCGTGCTCCTCAACGACCGCTTCGAGAAGCGCATCCGGAACGGCGTGCCGCTGATGCCCGGCGCGGGCAGACTGCTCGCCGAGCTGGCCGCGTCGAAGATCCCCACCGCGCTCGTCTCGGCCTCGCACCGCCGGATCATCGACCGCGTGCTGGACTCGGTCGGCCACCACCACTTCGCGCTCACGGTCGCCGGTGACGAGGTCACCCGGACCAAGCCGCACCCCGAGCCCTACCTCACCGCCGCCGCGGGTTTCGGCGCCGACCCGTGGCGCTGCGCGGTCATCGAGGACACCGCGACCGGGGTGGCCGCGGCCGAGGCGGCTGGATGCCGGGTGGTCGCCGTGCCGTCCGTGGCACCCATCGCACCCGCCTCCGGCCGGGTCGTCGTCGGCTCACTCGAAGAGGTCGACCTCGCCTTCCTGCGGAAGCTCATCACCGCCACGGGCTGAAGGATCCGTGTGCGTTCCGGCAATTTTCCGTGGACGTGAATCAGCCACAGGCCACCTGTGTGAAGAGGCGGAACGGGTGAGGTTCCTCACCCGGAAGCCCTCCCTGGCCTGCCGTGATCGGTTGATCTGTCCGGAATGGTGATCAAATATCGCCCACCTCGGACGACGGGCGAGGACAGCCCGCTCCGAGCGCGGTCGGGGCGGTCACCGGCGGCTACTAACTTTGATTCCTCACCCACCGTGATGAGGGAGAACGCCCGTATGAACCGCAAGACCCTGGTGCTGCCGGCCGTCGTCGGCCTGCTCGCCCCCGTGCTCGCCGCCTGCGGCAGCACGGACAGCGGCGCCGGTGGCGGCAACGCCATCGTCGTCGGCACCACGGACCAGCTCGTGGCCTCCGAGGAGAACCCCGCTCCTCTCGACCCGGCCATCGGGTACGAGGCAGGCGTCTGGAACGTCCTGCGGCAGACCGTGCAGACCCTGACCACTGTGCCGGGCGGCGGCGAACCGGTGCCCGAGGCCGCCCAGAGCTGCACCTTCACGGACAACGCAAACGAGAGCTATCGCTGCACCCTGCGCGCCGGCCTGACCTTCGCCGACGGCACACCCGTCACCGCCGAGGATGTGAAGTTCTCCATCCAGCGGGTCATCGACATCAACTCCGACAGCGGACCGGTCGGGCTCCTCGCCAACATCGACGCGATCGAGACCAAGGGCGACGACCAGGTGATCTTCCACCTGCACACGCCCGACGCGACCTTCCCGTACAAGCTCGCGACCCCCGCCGCCGGCATCGTCCCCAAGGGGAAGTACCCGGCGAAGGAGGCGCGCGACGGCTTCCAGGTCGACGGCTCGGGACCGTACACCATGAAGCCGCAGACCGAGGACGGCCGGGTCACCCGGATCACCTTCACCAAGAACCCCTCCTACAAGGGTGAGCTGAAGGTCCTCAACGACAGGGTCGACATGGACCTCTTCCCCGACGCCGAGGCCATGGGCAAGGCGCTGGAGGAGAAGAAGATCCACATGATGACCCGGGCCATGTCGCCCGAGCAGGCCCGCGACATGCTGGTGAAGCCGAAGGAAGGCATCGAGCTCACCGAGATGCCCGGCCTCGCCATCAGCTACCTCGGGTTCAACACCAAGGACCCCGTGGTCAACAAGTCCGTACGGCAGGCCATGGCGCAGATCATCGACCGGGGCGAGATCGCGGGCAAGGTGTACGGCACCACCGCCGAGCCGCTCTACTCGCTGATCCCCACCAGCATCACCGGCCACACCAACGCCTTCTTCAACAAGTACGGCGAGCCCAGCACCGCCAAGGCCGCTCAGACCCTCCAGAACGCCGGGGTCAAGACGCCGGTGAAGTTCACCCTGCACTACACCAACGACCACTACGGCTCCGCCACCGCCAAGGAGTTCAAGGCGCTCCAGGCGCAGCTGAACGGCTCGGGCCTCTTCGACGTCGACGTCCAGGGCAAGGAGTGGTCGAAGTACCGGCCGGAGCAGAAGCGCGGCGACTACGCGGCCTACGGCATGGGCTGGTTCCCCGACTTCCCGGACCCGGACAACTACACCGCCCCGTTCCTGGACAAGAACAACTTCCTCAACTCCCCCTACCGGTCGCAGGAAGCGCAGAACGTCCTCATCCCCAAGTCGCGCCGCGTGGCCGACCGCAGCGCCGCCGCCACGACCTACGAGAAGCTCCAGGACATCGTCGCCACCGACGTCCCCGTCCTGCCGATCTGGCAGGGCAAGCAGTACGTGGCCTCCCGCAGCGGGGTCGCCGGAGTCGAGCGGTCCGTCAGCGCCACCTCCGAGCTCCAGCTCTGGGAGCTCAACAAGACCGGCGCCTGACCACCCGGAACCGCGAAAGCCGTCCGGCCCGCCCCGATCCTGTTCGCGTTCGCAGGAGAGGCGGGCCGGACGGCTTCGTATTACCGGTGGTTCCTACTGCGCCCCCGGACGCACCAGGCCGCTCTCGTACGCGTACACCGCGGCCTGTACCCGGTCGCGCAGGCCGAGCTTCGTGAGCACATGGCCCACATGCGTCTTGACCGTCGTCTCGCTGACGAACAGGTCCGCCGCGATCTCCGCGTTGGACAGGCCGCGCGCCACCAGCTTCAGGACCTCCACCTCACGGTCCGTCAGCGTGTGCAGGGCGTCCGGGACCGGGTCCTCGCCCGAGGGCAGATGGTCCGCGTACTTGTCGAGGAGCCGGCGCGTGATGCTCGGGGCGAGCATCGCCTCGCCCGCCGCCACCACCCGGATCGCCTGGACCAGCTCATTGGCCGGAGCGTCCTTCAGCAGGAAGCCGCTCGCCCCCGCCCGCAGCGCCTCCACCACGTACTCGTCGAGGTCGAACGTGGTCAGCACCAGCACCTTCGCCGGGCCGTCCTTGCCGGGGCCGGTGATCTGGCGGGTCGCCTCCACCCCGTCCATCCGCGGCATGCGGATGTCCATCAGCACCACATCGGGCTGGAGCGCCCGCACCTGGTCGATGGCCTGCAGACCGTCACCGGCCTCACCGACCACCGCCAGATCGCCCTCGGCCTCCAGAATCATCCGGAAACCGGTGCGCAGCAGGGGTTGGTCATCGACCAGTAGGACGCGGATCGCCACGGGAACTCCTTACAGGCCCTCAAGAGCCACGGGTCGGCCGGCCTCGGCCCGGTCGGGGCCCATTCTGCCCTGGTCATCCTCGCCCGGCTCCGCCGGGCGTAGCGACAGCGGGTACACCGGGGGAGTCCCGCCGAACTCCGGACACACCGCCTGGTGATCGCACCAGCCGCACAGCTTCGTCGGGCGCGGCCGCCAGTCACCGGTCTCCGTCGCCAGCGCGATCGCCTCCCACAGCGCGAGGAGCTTGCGCTCCACCCGCTCCAGGTCCGCCACCACCGGGTCGTACGTCAGCACATCGCCGCTGCCCAGATAGACCAGCTGGAGCCGGCGCGGCACGATCCCCTTCAGCCGCCAGATCACCAGGGCGTAGAACTTCATCTGGAACAGCGGGCCCTCGGCATACTCCGGCCTCGGCGCCTTCCCCGTCTTGTAGTCGACGATCCGCACGTCCCCGGTCGGCGCCACATCGATCCGGTCGATCACTCCGCGCAGCCGCAGCCCCGACTCCAGCTCCGTCTCGACGAAGAGCTCACGCTCGGCCGGCTCCAGACGCGTCGGGTCCTCCAGCGAGAACCACCGCTCCACCAGCCGCTCCGCCTCACCCAGCCAGCGCGACAGCCGTTCGCCCTCGGCGTCCCCGGCGAACAGCTCGCCCAGCTCCGGCTTCGACTCCAGCAGCCGGTCCCACTGGCCGGGGATCAGAGCCCGCGCCCGCGGCGCCGTACGGTCCGCCGCCGGGGCGTCGAAGAGCCGCTCCAGCACCGCATGGACCAGCGTGCCGCGGGTAGCCGCCTCGCTGGGCTTCTCCGGCAGTTTGTCGATGACCCGGAAGCGGTAGAGCAGAGGACACTGCATGAAATCGCTCGCCCGCGACGGCGACAGAGAAGTGGGCGGCTGCGGTGGCCGGGGCACGGAGGTCATGTCTCAAGACCCTACGGCCCGCCACTGACAGTCGGCGGCATACCATCGACGGCAGACCCTCACAGACAGCATCATCGTGGCGCAGCCCACGTACCGAACCGAAGGGACCCCGTGGACGAGAGCGGCGACAGCGGGCGGCCGCAGCCCGGCGCAGGGGGAACGGACCCCTCCGCCGCTCCCGCCAGCGGCAAGCCGAAACGCCCCGCTGACCCGGGCGGTGGCCTGCTCATGGGCCGCCCCTTCGGAGTGCCCGTCTACGTCGCCCCCAGCTGGTTCGTCGTCGCCGCGCTGATCACCTGGGTCTTCGGCGGCCAGCTCGACCGCCTGCTGCCCGAGCTCGGCGGCGCCCGGTACCTCGTCGCCCTCTTCTTCGCCATCGCCTTCTACGCCTCTGTCCTCGTCCACGAACTGGCCCACACGCTTGTCGCCCTGCGCTACAAGCTCCCGGTCCGCCGCATCCAGCTCCAGTTCTTCGGCGGCGTGTCCGAGATCGAGAAGGAGACCGAGACCCCGGGCCGTGAATTCGTCCTCGCCTTCGTCGGCCCCCTCCTCTCCCTCGTCCTCGGAGGCGTCTTCTACGGCGCGATGCAGTTCGTCGAGCCCGCGACGGTGCCCGGCGTCCTGATCGCGGGCCTGATGATCTCCAACCTCATCGTGGCCGCCTTCAACCTGCTGCCCGGCCTGCCACTCGACGGCGGCCGGATGCTCCGCGCCATCGTCTGGAAGATCACCGGCAAGCCCATGAGCGGCACGATCGCCGCCGCCTGGGTCGGCCGGGGCCTGGCCGTCACGGTCCTCGTCGGACTGCCGCTGCTCACCCACACCGGTGTGCTCGGTCGCGCCAACGAGAAGATCGGCGGGGTGGAGACCGTCATGGACGCCCTGCTCGCCGCGATCCTCGCCGGCATCATCTGGACCGGCGCCGGGAACAGTCTGCGGATGGCCCGCCTCCGCGAGCACCTGCCCGACCTGCGGGCCCGCACCCTCACCCGGCGCGCCGTCCCCGTCGAGTCCGCCACGCCCCTCTCCGAGGCCCTGCGCCGGGCCAACGAGGCGGGCGCCCGCGCGCTGGTCGTCGTCGACGGACAGGGCAACCCGAAGGGCGTCGTCCGCGAGGCCGCCATCGTCGGCGTCCCCGAACACCGCCGCCCCTGGGTCGCCGTCAGCGGCCTCGCCCAGGACCTCACCGACGGCATGAAGGTCCCCGCCGAACTCGCCGGCGAAGCCCTCCTGGACCGGCTCAAGGCCACCCCGGCCACCGAGTACCTGGTGATGGAGGAGACCGGCGAGATCTACGGAGTCCTCTCCACCGCCGACGTGGAGCGCGCCTTCGTCAAGGCCATGGCCCGCCCCGAGGCCTGAGGGCCTTCCCGGCCCGGTCGACAGCGCAGGCCGGGCGGTCGGCGGCCGGGGAAACACCGGTACGCTGGTCACATGTCTGAACCGACCGGTGCCGCCCGCCGACGTGGGCCCTTCAAGGTCGGGGACCAGGTCCAGCTCACCGACCCCAAGGGACGCCACTACACCTTCACGCTCGAAGCCGGAAAGAACTTCCACACCCACAAGGGTTCTTTCCCGCACGACGAGCTGATCGGTGCTCCCGAGGGCAGTGTTGTCCGAACCACGGGAAACGTCGCCTATCTCGCGCTGCGCCCCCTGCTCCCCGACTACGTCCTCTCCATGCCCCGCGGCGCCGCCGTGGTCTACCCCAAGGACGCGGGCCAGATCCTGGCCTTCGCCGACATCTTCCCCGGCGCCCGCGTCGTGGAGGCCGGGGTCGGATCCGGCTCACTCTCCACCTTCCTGCTGCGCGCCATCGGTGAGCAGGGCATGCTGCACTCCTACGAGCGTCGCGAGGACTTCGCCGAGATCGCCCAGCAGAACGTCGAGCGCTACTTCGGCTCGCCGCACCCCGCCTGGCAGCTGACCGTCGGGGACCTCCAGGACAACCTCTCCGACACCGACGTCGACCGTGTCGTGCTGGACATGCTCGCCCCCTGGGAGTGCCTGGAGGCCGTCTCCAAGGCCCTGGTGCCCGGAGGCATCCTCTGCGCCTACGTCGCCACCACCACCCAGCTCTCGCGCACCGTCGAGTCCATCCGCGAGATCGGCTGCTTCGCCGAACCGCAGCCCTGGGAGTCGATGATCCGCAACTGGCACGTCGAGGGCCTGGCCGTCCGCCCCGACCACCGGATGATCGGCCACACCGGCTTCCTGGTCACCGCGCGCCGGCTCGCGGACGGCGTCGAGCCGCCGCTGCGCCGCCGCCGCCCCTCCAAGGGCGCCTACGGCGAGGACTACGACGGACCGGGCAGTCAGAGCCGCGGAGGCTCCGCCGCCGACCGCGGCTGACCCGCCCAACGAACCGGCGCCGCCGCGCAGTTCCCCGACCGACCGGGGAACTGCGCGGCGGCGCCTTCGCGTTGCCCCTGGGCGCGCGCCCAGGCGTGAAACCGGCGCCCACCCCGCCGTTCCCCCGGCGTGTGAGGTGTGGCACGATGCTGGCCACCCCTCGGGGGCGGACCCACCCCTTTTCCCCGGGCTCCCAGGAACCACATGGAGACACACCGCGTGCAGACCTCCGCGCTCCCGGACCTCGCGCACACCGCCACGAAGCCGGTGCACTGGCTCGCCACGGCCGCGGCCATGGCCGGCGTCGTCGCCCTCGCCGGGCTGCTCCAGCCCCGTACGGCCACCGCCACCGCCCCCGAGCAGCGGACCGAGACCCGGCAGGGCCCGCCCGCGGCCGCTCCGGACCCGGCTAAGGCGGAGTTCCCCCTGGAGTGCGGCGGGGCCGGGACCACCGTGGCGAAGCAGGCGCCCGGGGACCTCGACGGCGACGGGCGGCTGGAAACCGTCGCCGTGGTCCACTGCGACGCCGGCTCGGGGACCCCGCCGAGCGGCATCTACGTCCTGACACAGGGAAGCGGGGCCGCACCACGGGTCGTGGCGACCCTGGTGGACCCCGCCGACCGTAAGACGGTCGGTGACTTCGCCGTACGCGAGGGGCGCGTCTCGGCGACCCTGCTCGGCTACTCCTCACTGGAGGTGCCCCGCTGCTGCCCCGACCAGGAGGAACAGGCCTCCTGGCGGTGGAAGGGCAACGCCTTCGTCCGCACCTCGGGAGACCTCGCCCGGGCTGTCTGACCGTACGGGTCAGGCCGCGTCCGGCCCGTACACCTCGACGTTGTCCTTCACACGCCGCACGTGGATGCAGTCTCCGGGGCACTCCTTGGCCGAATCCACCACGTCCTGGAGGAGTGGCAACGGCACCGGCGTGGTGGCCCCCGGAGCCTGGAGGAGCTCGTCGTCGCCGCTCTTCACGTACGCCAGGCCGTCGATGTCGAGCTCGAAGACCTCCGGCGCGTACTGCACGCAGATGCCGTCGCCCGTACAGAGGTCCTGGTCGATCCAGACCTCCAGGTCCTGCGTGTCACTGTCGCCCGGCGAGTCCTGCTGCACGGTCATGTGTCCTGCCGTTCCTGCGTATCCGAACCAATTGGAGCCAGCCCTGACGGGTGTTGAACGCTTCGACGATACAACCGGCGGCTTTCCGATGCCGAAGGGTGGGTATTCCCTTGACGTGAGGGAGAGCGCAAGGGTGAAGATCGGACACACCCCGCAGTCTTTGTGATCTAGGGGTTTCAATCATCACCCACCCAGGTAGGGTCAGGAAGCGTCCAGCTCCCCATGGAGGAGGTGAGGACCGTGGCAGCCCACGACGACGACATCAACCGCGGCATCCGGCCCGCGCGAGGGTCAGAAGACCCGGCCGGCCAGGTTGCCTATCTCGAGCAGGAAATCGCCGTCCTGCGACGTAAGCTCGCCGACTCTCCGCGTCATACGAGGATTCTCGAAGAGCGGATCGTCGAGTTGCAGACGAATCTGGCAGGCGTGTCCGCACAGAACGAGCGGCTCGCCAACACGCTCCGTGAGGCGCGTGACCAGATCGTGGCCCTCAAGGAGGAGGTCGACCGGCTCGCACAGCCGCCGGCCGGCTTCGGAGTGTTCCTGCAGGCCAACGAGGACGGCACCTGCGACATCTTCACCGGGGGCCGCAAGCTCCGGGTGAACGTCAGTCCCAGCGTCGAGCTCGAGGACCTCCGGCGCGGCCAGGAGGTCATGCTCAACGAAGCGCTCAACGTGGTCGAGGCCATGGAGTTCGAACGGGCCGGGGACATCGTCACCCTCAAGGAGATCCTTGAGGACGGCGAGCGCGCCCTGGTGGTCGGGCACACCGACGAGGAGCGGGTGGTACGGCTCGCCGAACCGCTGCTGGACATCACCATCCGCTCCGGTGACGCCCTGCTGCTGGACTCCAGGTCCGGTTACGTCTACGAGGTGGTCCCCAAGAGCGAGGTCGAGGAGCTCGTCCTCGAAGAGGTTCCGGACATCGACTACGACAAGATCGGCGGTCTGGGCGACCAGATCGAGCTGATCCGCGACGCGGTCGAGCTCCCCTATCTCCACCCCGACCTCTTCAAGGAGCACGAACTGCGACCGCCGAAGGGCATCCTGCTCTACGGTCCGCCCGGCTGCGGCAAGACGCTCATCGCCAAGGCCGTCGCCAATTCGCTCGCCAAGAAGGTCGCCGAGGTGACCGGTCAGCCCGCGGGGAAGAGCTACTTCCTCAATATCAAGGGACCCGAGCTCCTCAACAAGTACGTCGGCGAGACCGAGCGGCACATCCGCCTGGTCTTCCAGCGTGCGAGGGAGAAGGCGAGCGAGGGCACCCCCGTCATCGTCTTCTTCGACGAGATGGAATCCCTCTTCCGCACCCGCGGCAGCGGCGTCAGCTCGGACGTGGAGAACACCATCGTCCCGCAGCTGCTCGCCGAGATCGACGGTGTGGAGGGCCTGGAGAACGTCATCGTCATCGGCGCCTCCAACCGCGAGGACATGATCGACCCCGCCATCCTGCGACCCGGCCGACTCGATGTGAAGATCAAGATCGAGCGTCCGGACGCCGAGGCCGCGAAGGACATCTTCGCGAAGTACCTGACCCCGTCGCTCCCGCTGCACGCGGACGATCTGGCCGAGCACACCGGCTCCCGGCCGGCCGCCGCCCACGCCATGATCCAGTCCGTCGTGGAGCGGATGTACACGGAGTCCGAGGAGAACCGCTTCCTCGAGGTCACGTACGCCAACGGCGATAAGGAAGTCCTGTACTTCAAGGACTTCAACTCCGGCGCGATGATTCAGAACATCGTCGACCGGGCAAAGAAGATGGCCATCAAGGCATTCCTCGAACACCAGCAGAAGGGTCTGCGCGTCTCCCACCTCCTCCAGGCGTGCGTGGATGAGTTCAAGGAGAACGAGGACCTGCCCAACACCACCAACCCGGACGACTGGGCCAGGATTTCCGGTAAGAAGGGTGAGCGGATCGTCTTCATCCGCACACTCGTCACCGGAAAGCAGGGTGCGGACACCGGGCGCTCCATCGACACCGTGGCCAATACCGGCCAGTACCTGTAATACGCCGACCGGCTGCGGATGCCCGGAGGGGCATCCGCAGCCGGTCGTTTTCCCCCGTTCCGGCCACGTCGGAACAATGTCGTAATTGATCTCCCCACCGGCGCAGAGGCGCTCTAGGCTCTGCGGTACCGCCGAGTCGCGCAGTGCGGTGACGGGCACCGCATACGCACCGGACAAACCGCGGTACTTGAGCGTCGCTCCCGGACGGGAGCGACGCCGGGCAAGGAGGGCCGCATGACCGTACGGCGAGTAATGGGCATCGAGACGGAGTACGGGATCTCCGTCCCCGGCCACCCCAACGCCAATGCCATGCTCACCTCATCCCAGATCGTCAACGCCTACGCGGCGGCGATGCACCGGGCGCGACGCGCCCGCTGGGACTTCGAGGAGGAGAATCCGCTGCGCGACGCGCGAGGCTTCGACCTCGCCCGTGAGACCGCCGACTCCAGCCAGCTCACCGACGAGGACATCGGCCTGGCCAATGTGATCCTCACCAACGGTGCCCGGCTCTACGTCGACCACGCGCACCCCGAATACAGCTCTCCGGAGATCACCAACCCGCTCGACGCGGTGCTCTGGGACAAGGCCGGCGAACGGATCATGGCCGAGGCCGCCGAGCGGGCGGCCGCCATCCCCGGCGCCCAGCCGATCCACCTCTACAAGAACAACACCGACAACAAGGGCGCCTCCTACGGCACACACGAGAACTATCTGATGCAGCGGGAGACCCCGTTCTCGGACATCGTGCGCCATCTGACGCCGTTCTTCGTGTCCCGCCAGGTCGTCACCGGCGCGGGGCGGGTCGGCATCGGCCAGGACGGCCATGAGCACGGCTTCCAGATCAGCCAGCGCGCCGACTACTTCGAGGTCGAGGTCGGCCTGGAGACCACGCTCAAGCGCCCCATCATCAACACCCGGGACGAGCCCCACTCCGACGCGGAGAAGTACCGCCGGCTCCACGTGATCATCGGCGACGCCAACCTCTCGGAGATCTCGACCTATCTCAAGCTCGGCACCACGTCCCTGGTGCTGTCCATGATCGAGGACGCCTTCATCAACGTCGACCTCGCGGTCGACCAGCCCGTCCGCACGCTGCACCAGGTCTCGCACGACCCGGACCTGCGGCAGCTGATCACGCTCCGCAGCGGCCGGACACTCACCGCCGTCCAGCTCCAGATGGAGTATTTCGAGCTGGCCCGCAAGTACGTCGACGAGCGGTACGGCGCCGACGCCGACGACCAGACCAGGGACATCCTGACCCGCTGGGAGGACACGCTCAACCGGCTGGAGACCGACCCGATGAGCCTGGCCGGGGAGCTGGACTGGATCGCCAAGCGGGAGCTCATGGAGGGCTACCGCCGCCGCGACTCGCTGGACTGGGACGCCCCCCGGCTGCACCTGGTCGACCTCCAGTACGCGGACGTACGCCCTGACAAGGGGCTTTACAACCGTCTGGCGGCGCGTGGGCGGATGAAGCGGCTGCTGGACGAGGACGACGTCACCAGGGCCCGTACCAAGCCTCCGGAGGACACCAGGGCCTATTTCCGGGGCCGCTGCCTGGAGCAGTACGCCGACGACGTGGCGGCGGCCTCCTGGGATTCGGTCATCTTCGATCTGCCGGACCACGACTCGCTCCAGCGGGTGCCCACCCTGGAGCCGCTGCGGGGGACCAAGGAGCACGTCAAGGACCTGCTCGACCGCTGTCGTACGGCGGAGGAGCTGGTCCGCACGCTGTCGGGCGGCTGAAAGGGGTCCGGGCTGGGAATCAATCACCCAAGGCCCGGACGTTGAACAACTACCGGGCCAAATGTCGGACCGCGTGGGTAGGGTCTGATCAAGAGCTGCGATTGCTTCGAACCGAGCGGGGTGAGCTACATGGCGACCAAGGACACCGGCGGCGGACAGCAGAAGGCGACGCGTTCCACCGAGGAGACCGAGGAGCAGGCGCAGGACGCGCAGGCATCCGAGGACCTCGCGGAACGCCAGGAGAAGCTGAGCGACGATGTCGACTCGGTCCTGGACGAGATCGACGACGTCCTAGAAGAGAACGCCGAGGACTTCGTCCGCTCCTTCGTCCAAAAGGGTGGACAGTAGTTCACGGGTGTGAACGTCCGGTAGCGTTCCGGGCGATCGCGGTACTCGGGGGAGACGGGGTGACGGCGACCGCCACGGTGCGCCGTCACCCCGCTCGCCACCCGGCGGAGTCTTCGCCGGTCGCGAGCGCGGGATCCTCGCAGATCCCTCCGCCGAACATGTGGATCACTGCCCCGGGGCGGGTAGGGTCCGTGGCGTACGTTGCTTCAACTGCAATTCGGCCATCGGCAAGTTGGGGGATGATCCTGACTCTCTTGCGCAGGGCCATCGCATACCTGGAGGGAAACGCGTGGAAGCCAACACTCGTAGCACCGGGCGTCTACCAGCTGCCTTCCTGACGCCGGGTTCGTCCTCGTTCATGGACTTCCTGTCCGACCAGTCGCCCGAGATGCTCCCGGGCAACCGAAGCCTGCCGCCGCTCCAGGGGGCCATCGAGGCACCGCACGGGACGACCATCGTCGCGGCGTCCTTCCCCGGTGGCGTCGTCCTGGCCGGTGACCGGCGCGCCACCATGGGCAACATGATCGCGCAGCGCGACATCGAGAAGGTCTTCCCGGCCGACGAGTACTCGGCCGTGGGCATCGCCGGCACCGCCGGACTGGCCGTGGAGATGGTCAAGCTCTTCCAGCTGGAGCTGGAGCACTTCGAGAAGGTCGAGGGTGCCCAGCTCTCCCTGGAGGGCAAGGCCAACCGGCTCTCCACCATGATCCGCTCCAACCTGGCCATGGCCATGCAGGGCCTCGCCGTGGTCCCGCTCTTCGCGGGGTACGACGTCGACCGCGAGAAGGGCCGCATCTTCTCCTACGACGTCACCGGCGGCCGCTCCGAGGAGACCGGCTACGCCGCCACCGGCTCCGGCTCGATCTTCGCCCGCAACGCGATGAAGAAGCTCTACCGCGAGGACCTGACGGAGGAGCAGGCCCTCACCCTGGTCGTGCAGGCGCTGTACGACGCCGCGGACGACGACTCGGCGACCGGCGGCCCGGACGTGGCCCGCCGGATCTACCCGATCGTCACCGTCATCACCGACGAAGGCTTCCGGAGGCTGGGCGACCAGGAGTCCGCCGACATCGCGCGCTCCATCCTGGAACGCCGCCTGGAGCAGCCCGACGGCCCGCGCGCCGCGCTGCTCTGACCGGGACTCCGAGCCCTCCGAGATGCACTCGTCACTGACAGAAAGGGACGGATAGCCGGTGTCGACGCCGTTCTATGTCTCACCCCAGCAGGCCATGGCCGACCGGGCGGAATACGCCCGTAAGGGCATCGCCCGTGGTCGCAGCCTCGTTGTGCTGCAGTATGCCGACGGCATTGTGTTCGTCGGCGAGAACCCGTCCCGCGCGCTGCACAAGTTCAGCGAGATCTATGACCGGATCGGCTTCGCGGCCGCCGGCAAGTACAACGAGTACGAGAACCTCCGCATCGGCGGTGTCCGCTACGCCGACCTGCGCGGATACACCTACGACCGCGACGATGTGACGGCCCGTGGGCTGGCCAACGTCTACGCCCAGACGCTCGGCACCATTTTCTCCAGCGCGGCCGAGAAGCCGTACGAGGTGGAACTGGTCGTCGCCGAGGTCGGCGCAGCCCCCGAGGGTGACCAGATCTACCGGCTGCCGCACGACGGTTCGATCGTGGACGAGCACGGCTCGGTCGCGGTCGGCGGCAACGCCGAGCAGATCAGCAGCTTCCTGGACCAGCGCCACCGCGACGGCATGACGCTCGCCGAGGCGCTCAAGCTGGCCGTGCAGGCACTCTCCCGGGAACCGGGCGGCGGGGAGCGCGAGATTCCCGCCGAGCGCCTCGAGGTTGCGGTGCTGGACCGTACGCGGCCCCAGCAGCGCAAGTTCAAGCGGATCGTCGGCCGCCAGCTGACCCGGCTCCTCGACGCGGAAGCGGCGAGTGCCACCCCGACGGACGCCCCGTCCGACACCGAGGAGACCGACTCCACGGACGCCGGGACCGGCACCGGTACGGACACCGGCACCGCGTCCGGCTCCGAGGAGTAGGCGGAGCGCGCCTCACAGATGCCCCCAGGCCATGCCCGGGGGCATCTGTCATGCCCGGGTGGCGGGTGGCGGGGCCGTGGAGCCCCGTACGACCAGCTGGACCGGCAGGCTGCCCGGCTCGGCGGTGCGGCCCTCCAGCACGGCGAGCAGCGCCGCCATGCCCCGCTCGCCGACCTGCTCGGCCGGCAGCCCTACGGTGGTGAGCTCCGGTTCCACGGCGGTGGCCAGGGCGAGGTCGTCGAAGCCGGTGATCGAGAGGTCGTCCGGTACCCGCAGCCCCAGCCGGCGGGCGGCCTTGCAGGCCCCGGCCGCCAGGATGTCGTCATCGCAGACGACCGCGGTGGGCCGCTCCCCGGCGACGGCCAGCGCCTGCTCGGCGGCCTCCCGCCCGGCGCGTACGTCGAGCGGGGACCGTACCGTACGCACCGTGGCGCCCGGCACCGTGCCCACCGTGTCCCGCAGCGCCTGCGCCCGGACCGCGAACGTCCAGGTGTCCACGGCGGACGCCAGATGCACGAACCGGCGGTGCCCCAGGCTCAGCAGATGCTCCGCCACCTGGTGCATGCCGTCGGCGATGTCCAGGTTCACGTGGGCAGCCGCGTCCGTGCCGGCCGGGTCGCTGTCCAGCATCACCAGCGGCAGCTCGGCCCCGTGCAGGGCGCTCAGCGCCTCGGAGGCCATCGAGGAGGCGATCACCCCGTCCAGGGCGGCGCGGGCCGAGGCGAAAGGGGCCCGGGCCGGTCCCGTGCCGTCCGGTGAGGGGTAGAGCACCACGCCGAAGTCGTGCTCGGCGGCGACGGCGGCGGCCCCGGTGTAGACCCGGGCGAAGAACTCGTTGGTGAGCGCCGGAACCACCAGCAGCGCGGTCCTGGTGCGGCCGAGGCGCAGATTACGGGCGGCCAGATTGGGCCGGTAGCCGAGCTCCGCCGCGTGGTCCCGGACCCGCTGGGCCGTGGCCTCGGACACCCGGCCCGGCCACTTCTCGCCGAGCACCAGCGAGACCGTCGCCTGCGAGACGCCCGCCGCACGGGCCACGTCGCGGCTGGTGGGCCGGGCCGGGGCGGGCTGGTGGGGGTCGGTCACTCGGGCCTCCGTGCGGGGTGTAGGCGCCGCGAGGTGGACCCGCGGACTGCGGACATGGTACGTATGAACCTCGACGTTATACGTAAAACCTCGGGCGGCGGCAGCTGTCCGGTGGAAAGGGGCGGGAATGGCCGCGGGATATCTGGACATCCTCCGGGCGCGGCATGCCGCCCGGCTGCTGACGGGCACGCTGGTAGGACGGCTGCCCAACGGCACCGCGCACATCGCGCTCGTGCTGTTCACCCGGGCCGAGGGCGGCAGCTACACGCTGGCCGGCGCCCTGGCCGCCGCGTACGGACTCGCCACCGCCGTGGGGCAGCCGCTGCTGGGCCGCGCGGTCGACCTGTACGGGCAGCCGCGCGTCCAGCTCCCCGCCGCCGTGCTCTCGGCGCTCGGCATGGCCCTGCTGGCGGTCTCGGGCCTCGGCTCGCTCCCGCTGGCCTACGCGGCCGTCGTCGTCGCCGGGGTCGCCACGCCGCCCCTGGAGGGCGGTCTGCGGGCCCTGTGGCCCAACGTGCTGAAGCGAGAGGACCAGGTGCACCGGGCGTACGCCCTGGACGCGGTGGCGCAGGAGATCATGTTCACCCTCGGACCGCTCCTGGTGACGCTCCTCGTCTCCCTCTGGTCCCCGGCCGCGGCCCTGCTCGTCATCAACGCCATCGGCGTCCTCGGCGCACTGTCGGTCGTCCTCTCCGAGCCCTCCCGCGCCTGGCGCTCCGCGCCCCGCGAGGCGCACTGGCTCGGCGCCCTGCGCTCGCCCGGACTCCTCGCCCTGCTCGGCGCGTTCTTCTTCGTCGGGCTCGCGCTCGGCTCCATCACGGTGGCCGGCGTGGCCTACGCGGACGACCACGGCCGCGAGTCGGTGTACGGCTGGCTGATGGCCGCGCTCGGCCTCGGCGCCCTGATCGGAGGCCTGGGCTACGGGGCGCGGCAGTGGGCCGGTGCGCCCGAGCGGCGGCTCCGCGTCATCGTCGGCCTCCTGGCCCTCGGCTACCTGCCGTTGATGCTCACCCCCTCGGTCCCCGTCATGACCGCCCTCGCCGCCCTGGCCGGAGTCTTCCTCGCCCCGGCCATCGCGTGCTCGTTCATCGTGGTGGACCGGCACGCCCCGCGCGGCACGGTGACCGAGGCGTTCTCCTGGCTCGTCACCACCTTCGGCGTCGGCGCGGCAGCCGGAACGGCTGTCGCCGGACCGGCCGTCGAGCTCGGCTCGACCGCCTGGAGCTTCGGTGTGGCGGGGGCCGGCGGAGTGCTCGCCCTGGTGGTCCTGCTGGCCACGGGGAAGGTCCTCGCAACTCCCGTACGCGACCCCGCCGTCGTGACCGGATCGGAAAATGATCGAAACGGTGCTGTCGAACCCGGTTTCAGCACCGGCCGTAGGGCGTAATGTTCAGTCATGGACCGCCGCATTTTCGGGCTGGAGAACGAGTACGGCGTCACGTGCACGTTCAGGGGACAGCGCCGACTGTCACCTGACGAAGTGGCGCGCTACCTCTTCCGCCGTGTTGTGTCATGGGGCCGCAGCAGCAATGTCTTTCTGCGGAACGGCGCCCGCCTCTACCTCGACGTGGGATCGCATCCGGAATATGCAACCCCCGAATGCGACAACGTGACCGAACTGGTCACGCACGACAAGGCGGGCGAGCGCATTCTCGAAGGCCTGCTCGTCGACGCCGAACGCCGCCTGCACGAGGAGGGAATCGCGGGCGACGTCTATCTCTTCAAGAACAACACCGACTCGGCGGGAAACTCCTACGGGTGCCACGAGAACTACCTCGTCGCCCGGCACGGAGAATTCTCCCGGCTCGCGGACATCCTCATCCCCTTCCTCGTCACCCGGCAGCTCATCTGCGGCGCGGGCAAGGTGCTCCAGACGCCGCGCGGAGCCGTCTACTGCGTCAGCCAGCGTGCCGAGCACATCTGGGAGGGCGTCAGCTCCGCCACCACCCGCTCCCGGCCGATCATCAACACCCGCGACGAACCGCACGCCGACGCGGAGCGGTACCGCCGCCTCCACGTCATCGTCGGTGACTCGAACATGTCAGAGACGACCATGCTGCTCAAGGTCGGCGCCACCGACCTGGTGCTCCGCATGATCGAGGCGGGCACGGTGATGCGCGACCTGACCCTGGAGAACCCGATCAGGGCCATCCGCGAGGTCAGCCACGACCTCACCGGCCGGCGCAAGGTGCGCCTGGCCAGCGGCCGCGAGGCCTCGGCCATCGAGGTCCAGCGGGAGTACTACGAGAAGGCCGTGGACTTCGTCGAGCGCCGGGGCATCCGCACCGGCACCGTCGACCAGGTCCTGGAGCTGTGGGGCCGCACGCTCGACGCCGTCGAGGCCGAGGACCTCGACCGGATCGACACCGAGATCGACTGGGTCATGAAGTACAAGCTCATCGAGCGGTACCGGGCCAAGCACAACATGACCATGTCGAACCCGCGGGTCGCCCAGATAGACCTCGCCTACCACGACATCCACCGTCGCCGCGGTCTGTTCTACCTCCTGGAGAGGAAGGGCCAGACCGCCCGCATCTGCAACGACCTGAAGATCTTCGAGGGCAAGTCGGTGCCCCCGCAGACCACCCGGGCCAGGCTGCGCGGCGACTTCATCCGCCGGGCCCAGGAGCAGCGGCGGGACTTCACCGTCGACTGGGTCCACCTCAAGCTCAACGACCAGGCGCAGCGCACGGTGCTCTGCAAGGATCCGTTCCGTTCCGTGGACGAGCGCGTGGAGAAGCTGATCGCGGGCATGTGAGCGGCGCCGGGGGCACCCCTCGGCCGGCCGTGGCGTGACCGGGCCCCGTACGTTCCTCGTACGGGGCCCTTCCCACGGCCTAGAGTGGTCGGACTCAACCACCGTGCCCCCTGAGATCTGAGGAACCAGTGCGCCGAATTGCCGGCCTTCTCGTCGCCCCCCTCCTGCTGCTGTCGGCAGTGGCCTGCGGCAGCGACGACAAGGCCTCCGACTCTGCCTCGTCCAAGAACGGCATGCCCGCGATCACCGCGGGCGCCAAGGTCGGCGAGAAGCCCACTCTCTCCAAGGGCGAGGGAGACCCGCCCAAGGAGCTGAAGACCGAAGTCATCAGCGAGGGTGACGGTGCGAAGCTCAAGAACGGCGACGCGATCCAGGTCAACTACCTCGGTCAGTCCTGGGACTCCGACAAGCCGTTCGACAACAGCTTCGACCGCAAGCAGCCCTTCGACCTGACGCTGGGCGCGGGCATGGTCATCCAGGGCTGGGACAAGGGCCTCGTCGGCCAGAAGGTCGGCAGCCGCGTCGAGCTGGTGATCCCGCCGGAGCTCGGCTACGGCGAGCAGGGCCAGGGCGACATCAAGCCGAACGCCACCCTCGTCTTCGTCGTCGACGTCCTGAAGGCCACCCAGATCCCGGCCACCGCCAAGGGCACCGAGGTCGCCCAGGACAACATCGACCTGCCCAAGGTCGGCGTGAAGACCGACGGCAAGGCCCCTACGGTCACCATCCCCAAGGGCGACCCGCCGAAGAAGCTGGTCTCCAACTACGTCCTGGAGTCCGACGGCGAGGCCGTCAAGGAGTCCGACAGCGTCGTGGTGAACTACGTCGGCATGATCTGGAAGGGTGCCAAGGAGTTCGACAACACCTACTCCACCGGCAAGACCCAGACGTTCCCGCTGTCGCAGGTCACCCTCAAGGGGCTCAAGACCGGCCTGATCGACAAGAAGGTCGGCAGCCGGGTGCTCCTCGTCATCCCGCCGGACCAGGCCTTCGGCGACCAGCAGCAGCAGGCGATCCCGAAGAACTCCACGCTGGTCTTCGCGGTGGACATCCTCGCCAAGGTGTAAGACTGTCCCGGTTGCCCAGTTCATCATTTGGAGGAGCAGTTCAGTGAGCATCGAGAAGCCCGAGATCGACTTCCCGGGTGGCGAGCCGCCGACCGACCTGGAGATCAAGGACATCTGGGAGGGCGACGGCCCCGTCGCCAAGGCCGGCGACCAGGTCAAGGTCCACTACGTGGGCGTGGCCTTCTCCACCGGCGAGGAGTTCGACGCCTCCTGGAACCGCGGTACGCCGCTGGCCTTCAACCTCGGTGCCGGCCAGGTCATCGCCGGCTGGGACCAGGGCGTGCAGGGCATGAAGGTCGGCGGCCGCCGCCAGCTGACCATCCCCGCGCACCTCGCGTACGGCGACCGCGGCGCGGGCAGCGCGATCGCCCCGGGCGAGACGCTGATCTTCGTCTGCGACCTGGTCTCGGTCTGATCCGTTCCGGTCGGTGAGGGCCTCCACCACCCGGTGGGGGCCCTCACCGCTGTCCGGTCCACGGGTCCGCTTTGGCCCCGACACCCCGGGGCGGTACGGTCGACGGTCGTAGAGCACAAGAGAAAGGGCGTCGATGGCGATTGCCAAGGCCGAGCGGTTGATGAACCTCGCGCTGTGCCTGCTGGGGACCCGGCGCCCGCTCAGCAAGCGCGAGCTCCGCGGATCCATCGAGGCCTACCTCGAAGCGGGATCCGACGACTCCTTCAACCGGATGTTCGAGCGCGACAAGGACGATCTGCGCGAGCTCGGCCTCGTCATCGAGACCGTCGAGAATCTCGACGGCGACACCGGATACCTGGCCCGCCGCGACAGCAACCGACTGCCCCCCATCACCCTGGACGCCGAGGAGGCCGCCGCCCTCGGCCTCGCCGCCAAGGTCTGGCAGCAGGCCCGCCTCGCCGGTGCCGCCAGCGGCGCCCTGCAGAAGCTGCGCGCGGCCGGCATGCCCGAGGCCGAGGACGCGTACGAGGTGCACAGCGCCCTCGAACCCCGCATCCCCGTCCACGAGGCCGCCTTCGAACCCCTGATGCTCGCCTGCCGCGACCGCCGCCCGGTCACCTTCGACTACCGCAAGGCCAACTCCGCCGCCCCGGTACAGCGCCAGGTCGAACCCTGGACCCTGGAGTGCTGGCGCGGCCACTGGTACCTCGCCGGCTGGGACCGGGGCCGCGGCGCCGAACGTGTCTTCCGGCTCTCCCGCATCACCGGCAAGGTCCGCTCCCGCGCGGGGGCCTTCACCGCCGAGGTGCCCGACGTCGTCACGGTCCGCGAGACCGTCGAGAGCTGGGCCGGCGAGACTGCCACGCGCACCGCCCGGATCAGGCTCCGCGCCGGATCCGGCTACCCGCTGCGTTCGCGGGCCATATCCGTCCATGAGCGCGGCGACGGCTGGGACGAGCTGGAGATCCCGTACGGACACGGGCTGGACGCCTGGCTCGTCGAGTTCGGGCCGGACGTCGTCGTGGAGGAACCCGCCGATCTGCGGGCCGACGTGGTGGACCGGCTGCGCGCCGTGGCCAAGGACTAGGGGAATCCAGCGATGGCTACGAACGCGATCGACCAGACCCGCCGGATGCTCTCCCTGGTGACGTACCTCCGCGAGCGCCCCGGCGCCCACGTCCAGGACGTGGCCCGGGCCTTCGGGATCACCGAGGACGAGCTGATCTCGGACCTCGACGTGCTCCCCATGTGCGGGACCAGCTTCCGCGGCGGCGACCTCCTCGACATCGACACCGACGGCGACCGGATCTGGTGGCACAACCCGGACGACGTCGCCGAGCCGCTCCGGCTCGCCGCCGACGAGGCCACCGCCCTGCTCGTCGCCGCCCGCGCCGTCGCGACACTGCCCGGTCTGCGCGAGAGCGACCGGCAGGCCCTGGTCCGCGCCACCGCCAAGCTGGAGACGGCGGCCGGGGAGTCCGGGGCGGCGAGCTCCCGGCTCTCGGTGACCTTCGAGGCGGAGGGCGGCGTCTTCGCCGACGTCGACCGGGCCATCTCCGAGCGCCGCCGTCTCTGGCTGCGCTACTACTCGCCCGCCCGCGACGAGCTCACCGAGCGCGAGGTCGACCCGATCCGGCTCTTCGCCGTCGGGCACACCTACATGGAGGGCTGGTGCCGGCTCTCCGAGGCCCGCCGGACCTTCCGCCTGGACCGGGTCGCCGAGATCCGCCTCCTCGACGCCCCCGCCGCCCCGCCGGAGCTGGAGCTGCGGGACCTCTCCGAAGGGCTGGTCCAGCCGGCGGCCGAGGACCCCGAGGTCGTCATCGAGGTCGGCACCGGTGGCCGCTGGGTCGCCGAATACTATCCGCACGACTCCGCCGAGGAGCTGCCCGACGGCGGACTGCGGATCACCCTGCGCACCCCCGACCCGGCCTCCCTGCGCCGCCTCGCCCTGCGCCTCGGCGGCGAGGGCCGCATCGTCGCCCCGCCGGAGCTCGCCGACAGCGCCCGGACGGCGGCCCGCGAGGCGCTCGCCGCCTACGACGCGGTCTGAGCCGGCCCGGAGCGGAGACGAGATGAACCCGACGTACCTCCTGCCGGTCGCCCCGACCGGGCCGACGGCCGTCCGTACCGGGCAGCCCCTCGGCACCGGGCCTGCCACTGTCCGTACCGGGCAGCCCAGCGCCACCGGCGCGACGGCCGTCCGCACCGGGCCGGCCCCGGTTCCCGTGCCCGCCGCCGTGCGGTTCCGGGCGGCCTGCCCCGACTGCCGAGGGCGCTTCGAGCTCGCGGCGGGTGCGCTGCGGCTGGCGATCGGTGCCACCAGCCGCACCACCTTCTACACCTTCACCTGCCCGGAGTGCGCCGCCCCGGTCCGCAAGCCCGCCGGGGAGCGCATCATCGAACTGCTCACCGGCGGCGGCGTACGGACTCTGCGCCTGCACGCCACTCCGTAACACCCGCGCCCTGTAGGAACCTGTAGGAAGAGGCACCGCCGCATGTTCTGGCCCATGCTCGCCATCGCCCTGGGATTCCTGGGCGTCGCCGTCCTCGGCGTACTGGCCATCAAGGTCTTCGTCGAGGCACAGCGCCTCGGCCGTCAGGTGACCACCACCACCGAGCGGATCAACCAGGCGTCGGAAGACCTCGAACGGGCGGCGACGCGCCTCGCGGCCACCGGCGACAGCCTGCGATAGGAGGCCCGCGGCCTGATGTCCGACGGCGTCGAGGGGTACGCTGCATAGGTCGGCCCAGGCAGGGAGGTGCGGGCCGCAAGCCGCAGGACGCACGGGCATTGTCTCGCGTTTACCCCCGCGGGTTACGATCGCTGCCAAGCGCAACGATCGGACGTATGCCCGGTCGAACGGGTAGCGAGCCCACCCTCCAGCCGCCTCAGTGAGAAGGAAGTCGCACATGATCGGCAACCTGAAGCCCCTCGAGATCGTTCTGATCATCGCCGTCATCCTGCTGCTCTTCGGTGCCAAGAAGCTTCCCGACATGGCGCGTTCGCTCGGCAAGTCGGCCCGCATCCTCAAGAGCGAGGCCAAGGCGATGAAGAAGGACGACGCGGCGACCGCCACGCCCACGACGGAGACCGTCGCGGACCCGGCTCCTGCGCAGCCCACCACCGCGCGCACCATCCAGGCCGCTCCGGGTGACGTCACCAGCTCCCGCCCGGTCAACGAGCCCAAGCCCACCACCCAGGCCTGAGCGCTGACGCACTTCGCCGACAGCCGCCGCACGAGACGAGGGAAGTGGGTTGCTCAAGTCTGCCCGCAAGCAGGAGAAGGACGAAGAGGGGCGAATGCCTCTCCTCGATCACCTGCGTGAGCTGCGTAACCGGCTGCTGAAGGCCGTGCTGGCGATCCTGATCGCCGTCATCGGGGCCGCCTTCTTCCACAAGGAGATCTTCGAGTTCCTGATGAAGCCGATCCTCGACTCGGTCGGCTGCAGGAACGGCGTACAGACGATGGTCAACGGCCGCCCTTGCGCGGAGATGACCACCAACGGTCTGCTGTCACCGTTCACCATCGCGCTCAAGGTCTCCCTCATGGCGGGCGTCCTCCTCGCCACGCCCGTCTGGCTGTACCAGCTCTGGGCCTTCGTCGCTCCCGGCCTCCACCAGAAGGAGAAGCGGTACTCCCTGGGTTTTGTGGCCGCAGGGGTTCCGCTCTTCACCGCGGGCGCCTACCTCGCGTACACGATCCTGCCGCAGACGGCCGAGATCATGCTCGGCTTCACGCCGGACAACGTCACGAACCTTCTGCCGCTCGACGACTTCCTCGACCTGATCACCCGCATGGTGATCATCTTCGGTCTCGCCTTCGAGCTGCCGCTGCTCCTCATCGCCCTCAACATGACCGGGATTCTCACGGGCGTCCGGATGCTGCGCTGGTGGCGCGGGATGATCGTCGGTCTCACCGCCTTCGCGGCCATCGCGACTCCCGGCGGCGAGCCCATCTCCATGCTGCTCCTCGCCGGTCCGCTCGCGGTGCTCTACTTCATCGCCGTCGGCTTCTCCCTGCTGAACGACAAGCGGCGCAAGCGCAAGAACCCCGACGCCGAGCTCAGCGACGACGAGGCGTCCGAGCTCGATCTGACGCCCGAGGCGGTCGGAGGGATCGAGCCCGTGGCGGCCTCGCGCACAGCCCTGCCGGAGCAGGCGTCCGGTGAGGCGGACGCCTCCCGTTCGCACCGGCTCAACGGTTACGACGACATCACCTGACCTTGTAGGGTCCGGCGGGTGACCAGCGAGATCACCCTCTTCGTCAATCCCACCGCAGGACGCGGCCGGGGCGCGCACGCCGCGCAGCCGGCCGCTTCCGCGTTGCGGGACGCCGGATTCTCCGTCCGTACGGTCCTCGGCGAGGACGCCGACGACGCTCTGCGCCGGGCCCGTGACGCCGTGGCGGCGGGGACCGGGGCGCTGATAGCCGTGGGCGGGGACGGGCTGATGTCACTCGCCCTCCAGGCCGTCGCGGGGACGGGCACGCCGCTGGGCGTCGTCGCCGTCGGCACCGGCAACGACTTCGCCCGCGCGCTGGGCCTGCCGATCCGCGACCCGGTCGCCGCCGGAGCGCTGGCCGCGCGGGCGCTCAAGGCGGGGAACCACCGTGACATCGACCTCGGACGGGTGGGGGAGCGCTGGTTCGGCTCCGTCCTCGCCTCCGGCTTCGACTCCCGGGTCAACGACCGGGGCAACCGGATGCGCTTCGTCGGCGGCCGGTTCAAGTACGACCTCGCCATCCTCGCGGAGCTGGCCGCCTTCGCCCCGATCCCGTACCGGATCCGCCTCGACGGGGGAGAGGTCCGCGAGATCGAGGCCACGCTCATCGCGGTGGGCAACGGCACCACGTACGGCGGCGGCATGCGGATCTGCGCCGAGGCCGAGATGGACGACGGCCTCCTCGACGTGACCGTGGTGGGGGAGTGCTCCCGCGCCACCCTTCTCAAGGTGTTCCCGAGGGTCTACAGGGGCACGCATCTCAGCCACCCCGCCGTCACCGTGCACCGGGTCTCCTCGATCGAGCTGGCGGCGGCCGGTGTCACGGCGTACGCGGACGGCGAACCGCTGGGGGCCCTGCCGCTCACGGCGACCTGCGTACCGGGTGCCGTAGGAGTGCTGGCAGGGTGAAAGGCCCAGGGGATTCAAAGATCGGGCTGAGTGTCAGAGGTGACGGGTAGGCTCGTACGCAAGATGACAGAGGACCTCTCACCAGCTGAGCGATACCAGGCATCCCGCGCCCGTGCGGCCGAGATGGCGACGGCCCTCGGGCCCTTCCGGGAGATGTACGAGTTCGGACTGGACCCGTTCCAGATCGAGGCCTGCCAGGCCCTTGAGGCGGGCAAGGGGGTGCTGGTCGCGGCCCCGACGGGGTCGGGCAAGACGATCGTCGGCGAGTTCGCCGTGCACCTGGCCCTGGAGCAGGGCCGCAAGTGCTTCTACACCACGCCGATCAAGGCGCTCTCCAACCAGAAGTTCGCCGACCTGGTCAAGCGGTACGGCGCGGACAAGGTCGGCCTGCTGACCGGCGACAACAGCGTCAACTCCGAGGCGCCGGTGGTCGTGATGACCACCGAGGTCCTGCGGAACATGCTGTACGCGGGCTCGCAGTCGCTGTCCGGCCTCGGCTACGTGGTCATGGACGAGGTGCACTACCTCTCCGACCGCTTCCGTGGCGCGGTGTGGGAAGAAGTGATCATCCACCTGCCGGAGTCGGTGACTCTGGTGTCGCTGTCGGCGACCGTGTCCAACGCCGAGGAGTTCGGCGACTGGCTGGACACCGTGCGCGGCTCCACCGAGGTGATCGTCTCCGAGCACCGGCCGGTGCCGCTCTGGCAGCACGTCATGGCCGGACGCAGGATGTACGACCTCTTCGAGGAGGCGACCGACCACGGGGGCCGCGGCGCCGGACGCCGTGAGGTCAACCCGGACCTGGTCCGGCTCGCCCGGCAGGAGAACCAGAACGTCTACAACCCCCGGGACCGCCGCCGGGGCAAGATGGTGCGCGAGGCCGACCGCGAGCGCGAGCGGCGACAGCGCAGCCGGATCTGGACACCCGGCCGGCCCGAGGTCATCGACCGGCTGGACAACGAGGGGCTGCTGCCCGCGATCACCTTCATCTTCAGCCGGGCCGGCTGCGAGGCCGCCGTCCAGCAGTGCCTGCACGCCGGACTCCGGCTCAACGACGAGGACAAGCGCCGGCTGGTGCGCGAGATCGTCGAGGAGCGGACGGCCTCCATCCCCGGCGAGGACCTTCATGTCCTCGGGTACTACGAGTGGCTCGAAGGCCTTGAGCGGGGCATCGCCGCCCACCACGCGGGCATGCTGCCGACCTTCAAGGAGGTCGTCGAGGAGCTGTTCGTACGGGGTCTGGTGAAGGCGGTCTTCGCCACCGAGACCCTTGCACTCGGCATCAACATGCCCGCGCGCTCCGTGGTGCTGGAGAAGCTCGTCAAGTGGAACGGTGAGCAGCACGCCGACATCACCCCCGGCGAGTACACCCAGCTCACCGGCCGGGCCGGCCGCCGCGGCATCGACGTCGAGGGCCACGCGGTGGTCCTGTGGCAGCGCGGCATGGACCCGACGGCGCTGGCCGGCCTCGCGGGAACGCGTACGTATCCGCTGCGTTCCAGCTTCCGCCCCTCGTACAACATGGCCGTCAACCTGGTGCAGCAGTTCGGGCGGCACCGCTCGCGAGAGCTGCTGGAAACCTCGTTCGCCCAGTTCCAGGCGGACAAGTCCGTCGTCGGGATCTCACGGCAGGTGCAGCGCAACGAGGAGGGCCTGGAGGGCTACAAGGAGGGCATGACCTGCCACCTCGGTGACTTCGAGGAGTACGCGCGGCTGCGCCGCGACCTCAAGGACCGGGAGACGGAGCTCGCCAAGCAGGGCGCGGCGCAGCGGCGGGCGGCGGCGGCCTCCTCGCTGGAGAAGCTGAAGCCGGGCGATGTCATCCACGTGCCGACGGGGAAGTTCGCGGGGCTTGCGCTGGTGCTGGATCCCGGTCTGCCCGCCGGGCGGGCCAACGGGCACCGCGGGTTCGACCACCACGACGGGCCGCGTCCGCTGGTGCTGACCGCCGAGCGGCAGGTCAAGCGGCTGGCCTCGATGGACTTCCCGGTGCCGGTGGAGGCGCTGGACCGGATGCGCGTCCCGAAGTCGTTCAACCCGCGCTCGCCGCAGTCCCGGCGGGATCTGGCCTCCGCGCTGCGGACCAAGGCCGGGCACATCGTGCCCGACCGGCACCGCAAGGGGCGGGCGCCCGCCGCCGACGACCGCGAGATCCTCCGGCTGCGGACCGAGCTGCGCGCCCACCCGTGCCACGGGTGCGACGAGCGCGAGGACCATGCGCGCTGGGCCGAGCGCTACCACCGGCTTCAGCGGGACACGCGGCAGCTGGAGCACCGCATCGAGGGGCGGACGAACACGATCGCCCGGACCTTCGACCGGATCGTCGCGCTCCTGACCGAGCTGGACTACCTCCGGGGCAACGAGGTCACGGAGAACGGGCGACGGCTGGCGCGGTTGTACGGGGAGCTGGACCTGCTCGCCAGTGAGTGTCTGCGGGAGGGGGTCTGGGAAGGGCTCAACCCCGCTGAGCTGGCCGCATGTGTCTCGGCGTTGGTCTACGAGGCGCGGCAGGCCGATGACGCGGTGGCGCCGAAGCTGCCGTCCGGGCCGGCCAGGGTCGCCATGGGCGAGATGGTGCGGATCTGGGGGCGGCTGGACGCGCTGGAGGAGGACTTCAAGATCAACCAGACGGAGGGGGTCGGGCAGCGTGAGCCCGATCTCGGCTTCGCCTGGGCGGTCTACATGTGGGCCTCCGGACGCACGCTGGACGAGGTGCTGCGCGAGGCGGAGATGCCGGCGGGGGACTTCGTACGGTGGTGCAAACAGGTGATCGACGTCCTGGGGCAGGTGGCTGCGGCGGCTCCTCGGGAGGGGAGTGCGGGGGCGAGTTCCGTGTCCCGGAACGCGCGGAAGGCGGTTGACGGGGTGCTGCGGGGGGTTGTGGCTTACAGCTCTGTCGGCTGACGCGGTGGGTGGGGCGGCTGGGGGTGTGGGCTCCTGGGGTGTGCTTGTCCCCTACCCGCCCCTTACCGGGGGGTGTGCTCGTCCCCTACCCGCCCCTCACCGGAACCGGGGCTTCGCCCCGAGCCCCGCTCCTCAGGCGCCAAAGGTGCTGGTGTGGGCGTGCCTCCGCCCCTGACCCCGCTTCTCCAGTGCCGGAGAGGCCGGGGTGGGGCGGGGCTGTTGTCCTGACGGCAGGTGCTTTCAGGTGCGGCGGTTTCTCGTTGCGGCTCCGGCGCAGACCAGGCCCAGCAGCACCGTCAGTCCGCCGATGATGATGTTGTTGACCACGACTCCGGCGTCCGGGCTGCTCCCGACGACCCAGGCCGACACGATGACCCACGCGCCGATCGCGCACATCGCCCAGCTCAGGCCGTACATCCGCTCCGGCATCACGGTGAAGCCGAGGGCCAGGACGGCGATCGCTATACCCATCACCAGGTTGTGCGTCACCAGGCCGGGCTGGCTGGCCGTGAAGTGGAGCACCCAGGGGGAGACGGCGCAGTAGAGGCCGACGAGGAACACCGGCGCGTCCACAAGGGCCACATCGCGGCCACCCATCATCCTCTCGTACCGTGCGCTCATTTCGGAGGCGTCGGGGTGTCCCGCCATGTCACCCCTGACGCCACTCCTGGCGTTCGAGACGTTGCTCATGAGAATTCGTCTCCTTCGGTCCTGCGGGCCCCGACGTCGTGCGGAGTGTGCGCCGGGCACCCGTTTACCTAGTTTGCTCTTATATGTCCCTTATGTGTACCCCTGAGGCCTCGCTGTTCAGACGTTCCGCGAGGGGGTCCGGGCCGCCCCGCTCCAGCAGCGATGCGCCGACCAGCGCCGCCATCCGCGTGTCGTCCGTCGCCTCGCCGGGTCCCAGCCCCGCCTCCGCAAGGGGACGGCGAAGGGCGGTGGGCCGCGATCCCCTGCGGCCCACCGCCCTTTCGTCACGCCCTCACGGTCACTTCGGGGGCATCAGGACCGAGTCGACGATGTACACGGTCGCGTTGGCGGTCGGGACGTTGCCGCAGACGACCTTCGAGACGTCGTTCACGGTGTACTCCGTGCCCGAGCCGGCCGTCGTCAGCTCGCTCTTCTCCAGCGTGTCGAAGGAGCCCTTCTCCAGCTGCTTCGGCGTCAGCTTCTCTCCCACCACGTGGTAGGTGAGGACCTTGGTGAGCTCGGCCTTGTCCGCCAGCAGCGCGTCCAGGTCGGCCTTCGGAATCTTGGCGAACGCGTCGTTGGTCGGGGCGAACACCGTGATGTTCTCAGCGCTGTTGAGCGTGTCGACCAGGCCGGCCTGCTTCACGGCGGCCACCAGCGTCGACAGTTCCGGATTGTTCGAAGCGGCCGTCGCGACCGGGTCCTTCGCCATGCCGTCGAACGAGCCCGCGCCGTCCTGCGGCACCGACGCACACCCGGGACCGAACGGCTTGTCCGCGGCAATGGAGTCACCGGCCGAGGCGCTCGTCGACGCTGCCGCGCTGGGGGTCGAGCCCGCTGCCGAGTCCTTGGAGGAGTCGCCCGAGGAGCAGGCGGTCAGAGCCAGCGGTAGCACGGCCGCGGTGGCCACGGCGACGGCGATGCGACGGAAGTGGAGGGTGTTCATGGTGGTTCTCCTGGATCGAAGGTGCTGAGCGGGGGAGGGAGAGGAACAGTGCTCAAGGGCCGGAGGAGGGGAAGAGGAGACGGCAACGGGGGTGCTGGGTGGCTTCCGGCCTTCCGCGGTCCGGTCCACGGTCCGTTCCGTGGGCCGTTCCGTGGTCCGTCTCCCAGCCGCGGGAGACGGACCCGGTGCCGGAGCCGGTCGTCCGACCAGGAGCCGCCTCGCTCCTGCGGCCGGCCCGGCGCCCCCGACCGGCGGCGGCGCACCGCACGAACGGCTCCCCGGCCGCCCGGGCAGTGTGGCCGCCGCCGACCGCACCGCAGACCGGATCCGCCGACGGGGTGGGTCGCCGGCCCGCCCCGCCCGTCGCGGTGACCGGCGCCGGCCGGTGCACGTGGGGCGCGGAGGGCGAGGGGGCGGCGCACCGGGCACCGGGCCCGGTGGTCCGGCCGCCGGGCGCGGCGAACGCGGCGCGCGCCGGGCGGGACCGCCGGGACCCGAGGGCCCCGTCCGTCCGCGGAGTGTTCCGATCTGCTCTCACGTAAGGGATTCGGCGCGGGTCGGCCAGCGGATTGGTCCGGCGGGGGCATTCACTCGATCGAATTAGTTCCGATCATCGACCAATCCTTCCGGCCACCTGCGACGAATGCAGTCCTGAGGAGCGTCTCCGTACTGCTCCGAACAGCGCAGGAGGACCGGAGGGAGCCGGGGATGGCAGGGGAGCGGCGGCGGACAGCCGTGGTGGGGAGCGGAGTGGCGGGACTGACCGCCGCCCATGTCCTGCGCGAGGCGCACGACGTCACGCTGTACGAGGCGGACGACCGCGTCGGCGGCCACGCCCACACGCATGAGCTGGCGGCGTCCGACGGCCGGGTGCACCGCGTCGACTCGGGCTTCATCGTGCACAACCGGCGGACCTACCCCCACCTGCTGCGACTCTTCGGCGAACTGGGCGTCGCCACCCAGGAGTCGGAGATGTCGATGTCCGTACGGTGCGAAGGGTGCGGACTGGAGTACGCGGGCGCCCGCGGGCCCGCCGGACTCTTCGCCCAGCCCCGCTCGGTCTTCCGCGGCCCCTACCTGCGGATGCTCGCCGAGGTGACCCGCTTCCACCGTGCCGCCCGCGCGCTGCTTGAGCTGCCGGGGAGCCCGGCCACCGACGTGACGCTCGGGGAGTTCGCCCGGCGCGGCCGCTTCTCCCCGTACTTCCACGCCCACTTCCTCACCCCCATGGTCTCCGCCGTCTGGTCCTGCGACCCGGTCACCGCCCTGCGCTACCCGGCCCGCCACCTCTTCGCGTTCCTGGCCCATCACGGGATGCTCACCATCGGCGGCTCCCCGGTCTGGCGGACCGTCACCGGCGGTTCACGCGCCTACGTGCAGCGTGTGGTCAAGCAGCTCACCGCCGTCCACACCGCGACCCCGGTCCGGACCCTCACCCGCCACGCGGACGGCGTCGACCTCACCACCGAGGACGGCACGACCACCCCGTACGACGCCGTCGTCATCGCCACCCACCCCGACCAGGCGCTCCGGCTGCTGGCCGACCCGACCGACGCCGAACGCGCCACGCTCGGCGCCTTCAGCTACTCCCGCAATCCGACGCTCCTGCACACCGACACCACGCTGCTGCCCCGCAGCCGGGGCGCCAGGGCCTCCTGGAACTACCTGATGCCCTCCTGCGCCGCCGCCGCCGACCGGGTCACCGTCAGCTACGACATGAACCGGCTCCAGCGGCTCGACGCGCCCGAGACCTTCGTCGTCACGCTGAACGGCTCCGACCGCGTCGACCCTGATTCGGTACGGGCCCGCATGGTCTACGAACACCCCGTCTACACCCCGGAATCCGTCGCGGCCCAGGCCCGGCTGCCCGCTCTCTCCGGGCCCGTCACCGCCTACGCGGGGGCGTACCACGGCTGGGGCTTCCACGAGGACGGCTGCCGTTCGGGGGCCGAGGCCGCCGCGTCGCTGGGGGTGGCATGGTGAGCGGCTCCGGAGGCGCCCTGTACCCGTGCACCATCACGCACGTACGGACCCGGCCCGGCAGGTACGCGCTGCGGCACCGGACCTACCTGTGGCTCATCGACCCGGACGCCCCGCCCCGGCTGCCGCGCGCCCTGCGGCCGCTGGCCCGGTTCGAGGCGCGGGACCACTTCGGCGGGACCGCGCCCACCATCAGGGCCGGGCTGAGCCGGTTCCTGGAAGCCCGTGGAGTGGACCTCGCCGACGGCACCGTCACCATGCTCACCCAGGCCCGGGTCCTCGGCCATGTCTTCAACCCGCTCACCGTCTACTGGTGCCGCCGCGCCGACGGCTCCCCGCTCTGCGTCGTGGCCGAGGTGCACAACACGTACGGCGAGCGGCACGGCTACCTGCTGCACCCGGACGCCCGGCACCGGGCCACGACCGGCAAGGAGTTCTACGTCTCGCCGTTCTTCCCCGTCGACGGCGGGTACCGGATGCGGCTGCCCGAGCCGGGCGAGCGGCTGGACCTGAGCGTCCATCTGGAGCGTGAGGGGGCCCGCCCGTTCACCGCGACCGTACGGGGCACCCGCCGCCGGGCCACCTCCCGGGCGCTGGCCCGTCTCGCCCTGCGCCACCCCTTCTCCACCGTCGCCGTCTCCCTCGCCATCCGGCTGCACGGCATCCGGCTCCACCTGCGCGGCCTCCCCGTGCAGCCCCGTCCTCAGCACCGCCCACAGGAAGGCATGCAGTGACCGCGCCCACCCACCAGCTGCCGGCAGACCGGACCCCCGACGCGGCAGCACCCGTCCCCGCGCAGAGGGGCCACGACCACGGGCCGGCCGCCCGGGCGGACCGGCGGCCCTCCGCCACCGGCCCCGAGCGCTGGCCCGACATCGTCACCCGGCCCCGCGCCTCCCGTGCCAGGACCGCCGTCGCGGAACGCATCGTCCGCCGCGCGCTCGCGGAGCTCCCTCTGCGCGCCCGGCTCGCGGGTGTGGAGGACATCGGTCTCGGCGGGCCGCTCATGGACATCCGTGACCCCGACGCCTTCTTCGGGCGGATCGGCGCGAGCGGGCTCATCGGCTTCGGCGAGTCCTACATGGCCGGTGAGTGGGACGCCCCCGACCTGGTCGCCGTCCTCACCGTCCTCGCCGACAACGCCGCCGAGCTCGTCCCCGCCCCCCTCCAACGGCTGCGCTCCCTCTGGGCGTTGCGCAAGCCGGCGGCGCAGCTCAACACCCCCGAGGGTTCGCGGGAGAACATCAGCCACCACTACGACCTCTCCAACGACCTCTTCGCGCTCTTCCTGGACGAGACGCTCTCCTACTCCTCCGCCGTCTTCCGCGGCTTCCCCGCCGAGCAGTCCCTGCTGCCCGCCGCCCAGCACCGCAAGATCGACCGGCTGCTGGACGCCGCCGGGGTCCGCGAGGGGACCCGGCTCCTGGAGATCGGCACCGGCTGGGGCGAACTCGCCATCCGGGCCGCCGCCCGTGGCGCCCGCGTCACCACCGTCACCCTCTCCGCCCAGCAGCGCGCACTGGCCCGTACGCGCATCCGCGAGGCCGGCTCCGCAGACCGGGTCGAGGTCCGGCTCTGCGACTACCGGCAGGTCACCGGCGAGTACGACGCCATCGTCAGCGTCGAGATGATCGAGGCGGTCGGCGAGGAGTTCTGGCCCGTCTACTTCCAGACCCTGGACCGGCTGCTCGCCCCCGGCGGCCGGGTCGCCGTCCAGGCCATCACCATGCCGGACGACCGGCTGCGCGCCAGCCGGTCCACGTACACCTGGATCCACAAGTACATCTTCCCGGGCGGACTGCTGCCCTCCATCGAGGCGATCGAACGGGTCACCACCGAGCACACCCGCCTGCGGACCGCCCGGCGCACCGGCTACGGCGCGCACTACGCCGAGACGCTCCGCCTCTGGCGCGAACGGTTCACCGAACGCTCCGCCCAGGTCGACGCCCTCGGCTTCGACGCCGTGTTCCGCCGTATGTGGACCTTCTACCTGGCCTACTCGGAGGCCGGCTTCCGCTCCGGCTACCTCGACGTGCAGCAGCTGCTGCTGACACGTGACCCCGCCGACCGGACCGGCGGCGTACCGGCCGGCGGCCCGGCCCACCAGGAGACCCCGTGACCAGCACCGCCACCAGGCCCCCTGCCAAGCCCCCCGTCCGCCGCACCCCCACCGGCGCCGCCCAGCGGCTGGAACCCCTGGCCGAGAGGCTGCTCGGCGGCGGACTGCCGGTCCGGGTACGAATGTGGGACGGCAGCGAGGCCGGGCCCGAGGACGCCCCCACGGTCCACGTGCGCTCCCGCCGCGCCCTGCGCCGCCTGCTCTGGGAGCCGGGTGAACTCGGCCTGGCGGAGGCGTACATCACCGGGGAGATCGACCTCGACGAAGACCTCGGCGACGGGCTGCGCGCCATGCGCCGTGCGATGGACGAACGCGGCCTCACCCCGCCCGCGCCCTCCCTCACCGAACGCCTCAGAGCCGCGGGCACCGCCCTGCGCCTCGGCGCCGTAGGACCCCGCCCGCCGGTCCCGGCAGCCCGGGCCGGGCTGCGCGGGGCGCTGCACAGCAAGGCCCGGGACCGGGCGGCGATCAGCCACCACTACGACCTGTCCAACGCCTTCTACGCGCTGCTCCTCGACGAGACCATGGCGTACTCCTGCGGCTACTGGACCAGCGACGCTCCCGGCTACGGCCCCGCCGACGCCCAGCGCGACAAGCTGGAGCTGATCTGCCGCAAGCTCGGACTGCGGCCCGGCGCACGCCTGTTGGACATCGGCTGCGGCTGGGGCTCCCTGACCCTCCACGCGGCCCAGCACCACGGCGTCCGGGTCACCGCCGTCACGCTCGCCGCCGAACAGGCCGCCTACGTACGGGGGCAGGTGACGGCACGTGGTCTGGAGGAGCTCGTCGAGGTCCTCGGCATCGACTACCGCGACATCGCCGAGCGGCCGCAGACCCGGGGGACGTACGACGCCGTCTCCACCATCGAGATGGGCGAGCACGTCGGGGACGCCGAGTACCCCGCCTTCACCCGGATCCTGCACGACTCCCTGCGCCCGCAGGGCCGGGTGCTCGTCCAGCAGATGTCGCGGGGCGCCGACGCCCCGGGCGGCGGCGCGTTCATCGAGTCGTACATCGCCCCGGACATGCACATGCGGCCGGTCGGGGAGACCGTCGGGCTGCTGGAGGGAGCGGGTCTCGAAGTGCGGGATGTGGAGGCCCTGCGCGAGCACTACGTCCTGACCGTGGACGCCTGGCGGCGGACGCTGGAGGAGCGCTGGGGGGAGTTCACGGCGCTGGTGGGGGAGGAGACCGCGCGCGTCTGGCGGCTCTATCTCGTCGGCGGCGCCCTCGCGTTCGAGGAGCGGCGCATGGGCGTCGACCAGATCCTGTGCGTACGACCCGACCGCAACGGTACGGCGGGGATGGAGTCCACCCGGGCCGGCTGGTACGGAGCGGACCGGTGAGCGGCTTCGCCTGGGCCGCGTTCGCGAGCGGGCTCGCGGGCGCGGCCGGCGCCGCCCTCGCCGTCATGCTGGTCACCTTCGCCGTCGCCCTGAGGAAGGGCGTCCACCGCGTCGTCGACGTCGCCTGGGGCCTCGGTTTCGCCGCTGTCGCCCTCGTCTCGTACGTCCTCTCGGCCGGGGAGGGCGACGACGCGCGGCGGCTCCTGGTGACCGTACTGACCGTGGCCTGGGGGCTGCGGCTCGCCGTCCACATCGGGCGGCGCGGGCGCGGCCACGGGGAGGACCCGCGCTACGAGAAGATGCTGGCCAAGGCCTCCGGCAACCCTAGGCTCCACGCCCTGCGCAAGGTCTACCTCCTCCAGGGCGCGCTGGTCTGGCTGGTCTCCCTGCCGGTGCAGGCCGCGCAGTACCTGACCGGGCCTCTGGTGTGGTGGGCCTGGGCGGGTGCGGTGCTGTGGGCGGTCGGGCTCGCCTTCGAGGCGATCGGGGACCACCAGCTCGCCCGGTTCAAGGCCGACCCCGCCAACAAGGGGAAGATCATGGACCGGGGACTGTGGTCGTGGACCCGGCACCCGAACTACTTCGGTGACTTCCTCGTCTGGTGGGGGCTGTTCCTCTTCGTCTGCCAGGTGCCCGCTGCCGCCGCCGCGACGGTCGTGGCCCCGCTGATGATGACGTTCCTGCTGACCAAGGGGAGCGGGGCGGCCCTGCTGGAGCGCCATATGGCCGAACGTGCCGGGTACGCCGACTACCAGGCCCGGACGAGCGGGTTCTTCCCCCGGCCCCCTCGGCGCGGGTGACAGGTGTGGAGGGCCTGTACGCGCTCACGCGTACAGGCCCTCAGTCCAGCCCGCGCGCCTTCTCGAACCGTGCCCGCGCCTCGCCCAGGTCCACCACCGGCTCCGGATAGTCCAGCCGCTCCTTCACCTTCCACGGCTCGTGGACCGCGGACCCCTTCACCTCCGCCAGCTCCGGAACCCACCGTCGTACGTAATCGCCGCGCGGGTCGTAGCGCTTGGCCTGGGTCACCGGGTTGAGCACCCGGTTGGGCCGGGTGTCCGTCCCCGTTCCCGCGACCCACTGCCAGTTGAGCTGGTTGTTCGCGATGTCGCCGTCGACCAGCAACTCCAGGAAGTGCCGGGCGCCCACCCGCCAGTCCACGTACAGCGTCTTGGTGAGGAAACTCGCGGCGAGCAGCCGCCCCCGGTTGTGCATCCAGCCCTCGTGCGCCAGCTGCCGCATCGCCGCGTCCACCACGGGGTAGCCGGTCCGGCCGGTCTTCCAGGCGGTGATCTCGTCCTCGTCGGATCGCCAGCGGTCCCGGCGCGGCCGGTAGTCGGTCCAGGAGGCGTCGTGGCGGGCCGCCAGCACCTGGTGGTGGAAGTCGCGCCAGGCCAGCTGCCGGACGAACGCCTCGCCGCCCGGTCCGCCCTTCTCCTTGGCCCGGGTGGCCAGTTCGGCGGCGGAGACCGTACCGAAGTGGAGGTGCGGGGAGAGCCGGGAGGTGGCGTCCCCGGCGAGGTCGTCGTGGCCGTCGGCGTAGTCGCCCATGTCGCCGTCGAGCCAGGACGTCACCAGCTTGCGGCCCGCGCCCTCGCCCCCGTCGGCCAGGCCGGGCGAGACCTCCTCGACGTCGTTCCGCGCGGGGAGCGGATCGGAGGAGAGCTGACCGTCCGGGAGCCGGACCGTGCGGGGTGGGGTCAGTGTGCCCCTCACCCCCGTCGCCTCCCAACGGCGGAAGTACGGGGTGAACACCGCGAAGTGGTCCTTGCCCGCCGGGACCACCCGGCCCGGAGCGAGCGCGGTGACCACCGCGTCATGGATGCGCAGCTCGCACCCGCTGTCCGCAAGGGCGGTACGCAACTGCTCCTCACGCCGTGCCGCGTACCCGCTCACCCCGGCGGCCACGTGCACCGCCCCCGGCCCGGTCTCCTCCACCAGCCGCCGCACCGCCTTCGCCACAGTGCCCGTACGGACGATGAGCCGGCCCCCTCGTTTCCGTAGTCCGGCGTCCAGGTCCGCCAGGCAGTCGGCGAGGAACGCGAGCCGGTTGGGGGCGTCGAACCCGGCCCGGTGGACGGCGTCGTCCCGGACGAAGAGCGGGACGACCCGGTCCGCGTCCCGCAGGGCGGAACGCAGCACCGGGTTGTCGTGCAGACGCAGATCGGAGGTGAACAGCACCACCGCGACGTTCATGGAACGCAAGCTCCTTGCGGATGAGGGCAGAGGGGAGGTCAGGCGGTCGGAAAGTCCATCAGGGCCACCGGGTCGGAGGTCGGTTCGGCCGATCCGCCCGCCGGTTCGACCGTGATGCCCATCCCCGACGCCCGGTCCACGGGCCCGTCCAGCAGCACCGCGTCATCGCTCGCCGAGGGGTTCATCAGCCCGGCCGAACGCATGGTGCCCTCGTCGTTGAACCAGAGCTGGTACACCTTGCCGCTCGGCGGCCGCTCCATCCCCGACGCCAGGAACACCGCCCGGTTCTCCTGCTCCGAGACGACGACCGTGCCGCGAGCGCCGCCGGTCAGCTCACCCGAGCTGGTCTTCGCGTCCGGCGCGGAGAGCACCTGGGCCAGCCGCTCGTTGTGCCGCTGGGCCTGGTTCGCCTCCTGGCGGGCGTCCTGCGCCACCTGGTTCTGCCACACCGCCACTCCGCCGAAGGCGGCCGCCGCCGCGATGCAGGCGGCCAGCGCGTAGGTGGACAAGCGGCCGGCGCGGCCACCGCCGCCCGTACGCCCCGGTCTGCCGTGCGACGGCACCTCCTGGCGTACGGTCGTGATCTCCCGCAGGACCCTCGCGCGCAGCTCGCGCGGGGGACTCTCGGCGACGGCGAGACCGAGCCGGGCGGCCGTGGCAGAGAGCTCCCGCACCTCCTGGGTGCAGGCCTCGCAGTCGTCCAGATGCCGCTCGAACTCGCGGCGCTCGTCCTCCGGCAGCGCATGCAGGGCATAGGCCCCGGTCAGCGTGTGCAGTTCGGCCGTGCTCATGCGCTCACCCCCAGGCAGTCGCGCAGCCGGATGAGGCCGTCGCGGAGTCGTGTCTTGATGGTGCCCAGCGGCACGGTGAGGAGTTCCGCCACCTCACGGTAGGTCAGGCCCTGGTAATAGGCCAGGGTGACGGACTGCCGCTGGAGTTCGGACAGGGTCCGCAGACATCGGCGTACCTGCTCTCTCTCGAGCCGCGTCTCCACCTGTTCGGAGACCTCGTCGAAGGCGGGTGTGCGGTCCAGGAGCGCCGCCCTGTGCTCCCGCGCCGCCGACGCCTCAACCGAGCGGACCCGGTCGACGGCCCGGTGGTGGGCGAGGGTCAGCACCCAGTTCATGGCGCTGCCCCGGGAGGCCTGGAAGCGGGGGGCAGTGCGCCATACCTCGACCAGGACCTCCTGGGCGACTTCCTCCGACTGGGCCGGGTCGCGCAGGACACCGCGTACGAGGCCGAGCACGGGCCCGGAGACCGCGTCGTACACCCTGGCGAACGCGTCCTGGTCCCCCCGCGCGACCAGCACCATGAGTTCCTGCAGGTCAGGCTCTGGCGAGGGCACCCCGCTGATCTGTACGGCTTGGTTCACGCGGGTTTCCTCCCGGGACGTCATCGGTTCCAAGAACTGATTCGGAGCCGACTGCCGTCCGGATTGGTCCGATGCCCGCGATCTTCCCAGAACCGGTCCTCGCCCGGCCGTACGACGCAGCGGCGCGTTTCAGCCGCGCTGCTCCTGCGGCCGGTCTGCGCCCCGCCAGGTGGCGCGCAGGGCCAGGAAGACCAGCAGCCCGAACGGCGAGAGCAGGATCGTCAGCACGAGCAAGGGGCCCGTCAGCCACGGGGAGAGCCCCAGCTTCCGGCTCTGCAGGAACATCCACTGGCCGACCAGCAGATCCCAGGCGATCACCTGCGCCCACAGGGCTCCGGCGCCCTCGGCCAGCGCCACCAGCTCCCTGAAGGTGTCGATGTCCGGGCTGCTCACCGCCGTCCAGAGTTCCGGGAAGACCTGCACGGCCAGGACGGTGTAGACGGCGAGGAGCGGCAGGACCGTCAGCGGTGAGGAAACGATCCGGGAGGTGACGGACCAGGTCGGAGCGAAGATCATCAGCAGCCAGAACGGAGCGGCCAGATAGAACGTGATCTGGAAGAGGGTGCCGGTCATGCCGTGAACTCCTTGCTTTCGGAAGCCGGTTCGGCCTGTACGTGTACGGAAACGGGGTCGGGCGCGGTACGCAGCGCCGCCCACAGGCCGGCAGCCACCGCCGCCAGGAGCACACCCGTGGCTGTGAGCGTGGCCGCGTCCGGGGCGATCAGGGGCTGACCCCGCAGCGCCTGCCAGGTGGTCAGCGCGACGAGGCCGGCGTACCCGGCCGTCACCACCCGCACCAGGCGCAGGCGCAGCTCGGCGTCGCGCAAGCGGGTGATCCGGGGCGCGAGCAGCACCAGGGCGACCAGGAACAGCGGGATCAGCTGGAGCGCGTGCATGCCCACGAAGTGAGGCATCCTCAGGTCACCGCCGGTCGTGGACCAGCCGGTCAGCGGCATGGTGGGTCCGCCGTCCGGCACTCCGACGGAGTGGGCGCCGATCACATCGGCGGTGTCCAGGTTCCCGGCGGCCCGCTGTTCCGCGCTCGGCTGCGTCATACGAAAGCCGAGACCCGCGCCCACCAGGGCGATCAGCACGCCGCCCCGGATCGCCCAGGCCGCCGCCCGGTCCGCGATCCGGGCGCGCAGCAGCAGAACCGCGATCATCAGGGTGGCCGCCCACAGCACGATGATCGTGGCCCCCATCGCGCTGAACAGGGCGGTGTCGAGCGGGGTCGCGGAGTTGAAGTGGCTGCGCTTCCCGCGGACCACCTGCAGGGTGATGATCGCCATCTCGACGAGGCTCGTGAGGACGACCACGTTCCCCGCCCACCAGCCCGCCCGGCGTCCTCGGGTGAGATGCGCCAGCATCCAGGCCAGGGTCAGGCCGTAGGCGGCGAAGGAAACGGCGAACTTGAAGGGCTTCGCCCAGATCGGGGCGCCGACCAGCAACCGGTCGTCGGCCATGAGGCCCACGGCGGAGACGAGTGCCCAGAGGGCCATCGCGGCGGAGAAGACGACTAACGGGCGATGCCACGAACGCCAGGACGGCATGAGGGACCCCCTGTGTATGCACTCCGACCGACCTATGGATAGTGATGCTTACCGCTATCCGTCAGGGGCACTATCTATGATGGCGGTCTGATCTGGCAAGGGCGGAAGGGCGAACACGCGGTGCGCATCGGCGAGTTGAGTCGCAGGTCCGGAGTCCCGGTACCGACGGTCAAGTTCTACGTACGGGAAGGGCTCCTGCCGCCGGGGGAGCTGACGAGCCCCAACCAGGCCGACTACGGACCCGGGCATGAGCGCAGACTGCGCCTGATCCGGGTGCTGCTGGAGGTGGGCGGCCTCTCGCTCGCGGCAATCGGCGAGGTCCTGGAAGCCGCGGACGACCCCGAACAGCCGGTGATAAAGGTGCTGGACCGAGCGGCGGAGGGCGTCCCCCCGCTCGCCGAGGGTGAGGCCGGGCCGGAGCTGGAGCAGGCCCGGGAGGATGTGGCCGAGCTGCTGCGGCTCCGCGGCTGGCAGTCCGACGCGGGGGCCTCGGCTGCCGAGTCGCTGGCCGGGGTGATCGCCGCACTGCGCCGGGTCGGGCACGGCGGGCTCGTCGACCTGATCGACGTCTACGCGGACGCGGCCGAGTCGGTCGCCCGCGCCGACCTGGACTACGTCATGAGCCGGGTGGGGCGTGAGGAGCTGGTCGAGGGTGTCGTCGTCGGTACGGTCCTGGGTGAAGCGATGTTCGGCGCGCTGCGCAGGCTGGCCCACGAGGACGTCTCCATCCAGCGCTACGAGTCGCGGCCGGCGGGTGGGCCGCCGGCCGAGGGGGGCGCTGCGGGCGCCTGACCTCATGCCCCGCCGCCGACCCGTGCGGCAGCCCCGCGCGCACGCGCGGACCCCGCCCGCCGGGAACGGCGGACGGGGCCGGGTGAGGACGCGTGGGAGGTTCTACGCGGCCGCTGCCGGCCCCTCCTGCTCGCGCTCCACCTGCTCGTTCCACTCGCGCTTGACCGCGCGCCAGGCGTCGTCGTTCTGGCCGAGGCGCCAGTAGCCGGAGATCGACAGCTGCTGGAGCGGGATCTGCCGCTCCACACGCAGGTGGCGGCGGATCTCCTTCACGAAGCCCGCCTCCCCGTGCACGAACGCCTGGATCTCGCCCTCGGGGAAGTCGAGCCCCTTCACGGCGGCGGTCAGCAGCTCGCCGACCGGCCGGTCGCCGCGGTGCAGCCAGGTCACGGCCACCCCGTCGGGTGTCACGATCTTCTGCTCCTCTGAGGCATCCGGCACCTCGACGAAGGCGTGCACCAAGGCGCCCGCGGGCATCTGCTCCAGCGACGCGGCGATCGCCGGCAGGGCGCTCTCGTCGCCGACGAGGAGGTGCCAGCCGGCCGAGGCCTGTGGCGCGTAACCGCCGCCGGGGCCGAGGAAGGTGACCTGCTCGCCCACCTGGACCCGCTGCGCCCAGGGGCCCGCGAGGCCCTCGTCGCCGTGGACGACGAAGTCGACAGCCATTTCCCGGGTGGCCGGGTCCCACGAGCGGATCGTGTACGTACGCGTCGTGGGCCACAGCTCGCGCGGGTGGCTCTCACGGATGGTGGCGACGTCGAACGGGTGCGCGTAGTCGGCGCCCTCGGGCGCGAAGCACAGCTTGATGTAGTGGTCGGTGAAGCCGTCCAGGGAGAAGTCGGCGAGCCCCTCGCCGCCGAGGACCACGCGCACCATGTGCGGGGTGATCTGCTCGGTGCGCACGACCTGCGCCCCCTGGGCCTTGGGTCCTTGCCGGGCCGGCCGCTCTGCCACGAGGTACTCCCTGGGTTCGACGTACGGGCCCGCTCGTCGGTGGACGGGTGCGGGCGGCGTACGCATCGGCGCACGGGGCCGGACACCTCCGGCCCCGATGACTTAGGTATACCTAAGTTAACACCTCAGGCCTGGAGTGTGGTGAGGAGTCGCCGAAGCGCTCCGCCCAGCCCCCACTGGTCGGCAAGCGCTTCCAGCGCGGCCGGGTCGCGCGGCTCACGCGGCAGCGTCGGGTCGAAGTCCGGCAGCGGGACGCCCCTGGCCACTCGCACGACCTTCGGCGCGACCGCCACGTAGTCCCGGGCCTCGTCCAGCCGTTTGCGCTGCGAGGGGGTGAGCTTGGCCGCCGGGTCGTCCACCGCCGCCATGATCCCGGCCAGGTCCCCGTAGGCGTCCAGCAGCTTCGCCGCCGTCTTCTCGCCGATGCCGGGCACGCCCGGGAGCCCGTCGCTCGGGTCGCCGCGGAGCAGGGCCAGGTCCACATAGCCCGCGCCGTCCACCCCGTACTTCTCGCGGAGCCAGGCCTCGTCGGTCGTCTGGAGCGTGCCGACACCTTTGAGGGGATAGAGCACCCGCACCTGCCGGGCGTCGTCGACCAGCTGATAGAGGTCGCGGTCGCCGGTCACGATGTCCACGGGCCCGGTCGCCCGGGCGGTGAGCGTGCCGATCACGTCGTCCGCCTCGTACGGCGTGACGCCGACCCGGGCGATCCCCAGCGCGGCCAGCACGTCCTCGATGATCGGGACCTGCGGGGAGAGCGTGTCGGGGATCTCCTCCTCGTCGGTCTGCCCGGCGGGCGTCTCCACGGCCACCCGGTGGGCCTTGTACGTCGGGATCAGGTCCACCCGCCACTGAGGGCGCCAGTCGTTGTCCCAGCAGGCGACCAGATCGTCCGGCCGGTGGTCCTGTACCAGGCGGGCGATGAAGTCGAGAAGTCCGCGCGCGGCGTTGACCGGGGTGCCGTCCGGTGCGCGCACCGAGTCGGGGACGCCGAAATAGGCGCGAAAATAGAGGGAGGCGGTGTCGAGGAGCATCAGGCGTCGCGTCACGGAACCGATGATGCCCCACGCCACTGACAGTCGCTGTCGCTGGCTCCCGGTGACCGGAAAACGCCCCCGTCGTGACCTGGATCACTGTTGCGTTTGGCATGTGTAAGTGCGGGCAGGCGCGCCACCGGAGTGGACCACGTCGCATTTTCACCTAGTGCGCGTGCCATGCGGACCGAATCCGCACCGCTCCACGGTCTGCCGACGGGGGTGGCAGACCGTTTTTCAGTTCAACCCGTGAGGTGTATGTGTCCAGGCTGCAAGCCGAGAACTTGTACAAAGTGTTCGGCCGACGACCCGATGAAGCCGTGCGGAAGCTCGAGAGCGGCACCGACCGCGACGAGCTGCGCGCCGACGGAACGACCGCAGCGGTGATCGACGCCTCCTTCACGGTGGAGCCGGGCCAGATCTTCGTCGTGATGGGCCTGTCCGGCTCGGGCAAGTCCACGCTGCTCCGGATGCTCAACGGGCTCCTCGAACCCACCGCGGGGCGCGTGCTCTTCGACGACCAGGACCTCACCGCCCTGAGCCCCCGCGAGCTGCGCCATGTGCGCTCCTCCCAGATCAGCATGGTCTTCCAGCATTTCGCGCTCTTCCCCCACCGCAGTGTCCTGGACAACGCCGCGTACGGCCTCGAGGTCCAGGGTGTACCCCGTTCCGAGCGGATCAGGCGTGCCGCCGAGGCGCTGGAACTGACCGGTCTCGCCGGCTGGGAGAACTCCTGGCCCGACGAGCTGTCCGGCGGGATGCAGCAGCGTGTCGGCCTCGCCCGCGCGCTGGCCACCGACGCCGACCTGCTCCTCATGGACGAGTCCTTCAGCGCGCTCGACCCGCTGATCCGGCGGGACATGCAGGACCAGCTCCTGGAGCTCCAGAAGCGGCTGAAGAAGACCATCGTCTTCATCACCCACGACCTCAACGAGGCCATGCGCCTGGGCGACCGGATCGCCGTGATGCGCGACGGGAAGATCGTCCAGCTCGGCACAGCCGAGGACATCCTCGTCACCCCGGCCAACGACTACGTCGCCTCCTTCACCCAGGACGTCGACCGCTCCCGGGTGCTCACCGCGGGCGCCATCATGGCCGAACCGCACACCGTCATGGGCTCCACCACGACCGACGGCAAGGAACTGCGCACCCCGCAGGACGTCCTCACGGCGGCCCCCGCCACGGTCACGGAGTCCACGCCGATCATCGAGCTGTTCACCCCCTGCTCGCAGAGCGCGGACCCGGTGGCCGTCACCGATGCCAAGGGCAAGCTCGTCGGTGTCGTCCCCAGCTCCCGGCTGCTCGCCGTGCTCGGCGACCCGATGACGCCCACCGAGGCACTCAAGGACTCCGCGGCGCCGCACACTACGCTCTCCGACAACGATGCCGTGAAGAAGGTGGCCAGTGTTTAGGCTCCCTCTCGGTGAATGGGTCGACTCCGCCGTCGACTGGCTCCAGACCCACCTGGCCTGGCTCTTCGACGCGATCAGCTCCCTCGTCGGCGGCATGTTCGACGGCATAGCCGCCGTACTCTCCGCCCCCCACCCGCTCCTCTTCGCGGGCATCGTCGCGATCATCGCCTGGTGGCTGCGCGGTCTGCCGGCCGCACTGCTGGCCTTCGTCGGGTTCGCCCTCATCGACGCCGTCGAGCTGTGGGCCGAGGCGATGGACACCCTCACCCTGGTGCTCGTCGCGACCCTGGTCACACTGCTCATCGCCGTACCGCTCGGCATCTGGGCCTCCCGGTCCAGGACGGTCAGTGCGGTCATCCGGCCGGTCCTCGACTTCATGCAGACCATGCCCGCCATGGTCTACCTGATCCCCGGCGTCATCTTCTTCGGCGTCGGCGTGGTCCCCGGCATCATCGCCACCATCATCTTCGCGCTGCCCCCGGGCGTCCGGATGACCGAACTCGGCATCCGCCAGGTCGACGGTGAACTCGTCGAGGCCGCCGAAGCCTTCGGCACCACCTCGCGCAACACCCTGCTGCGCATCCAGCTGCCGCTCGCGCTGCCCACGATCATGGCGGGCATCAACCAGGTCATCATGCTGGGCCTGTCCATGGTCGTCATCGCGGGCATGGTCGGCGGCGGCGGCCTCGGTGGTTCCGTCTACCGCGCCATCGGCAACATCGACGTCGGTCTCGGCTTCGAGGCGGGCGTCTCCATCGTCATCCTCGCCATGTACCTGGACCGGATGACCGGCGCGCTCGGCCGCGAGGTCTCCCCGCTGGGCCGCCGCGCCGCCGCCAAGGCCCAGGCATCCGTCGAGGGCTGGAAGATCTGGGCCTACCGCCCGCAGCCCGTCGCCGCGGTCGCCGGCATCGTGGCCCTCGCGCTCGTCGCGGGCGGCATGGGCATCTTCGGCGGCTCCGCCAGGAACACCGCGTCCGGCGCGGACGCGCAGGTGGGCGACGGCAAGAAGATCTCCATCGGCTACATCCCGTGGGACGAGGGCATCGCCTCCACCTTCCTCTGGAAGGAGATGCTGGAGCAGCGCGGCTACGAGGTCGACGTCAAGCAGTACGAAGCCGGCTCGCTCTACACCGGCATGGCCAACGGCCAGATCGACTTCCAGACCGACGCCTGGCTCCCGACCACCCACGCCAGCTACTGGAAGAAGTACCAGGACCGCCTGGAGGACATGGGCGCCTGGTACGCCCCCACCTCGCTGGAACTCGCCGTCCCCGCGTACATGAAGGACGTCCAGTCGATGGACGACCTGAAGGGGCGGGCCTCCGAGTTCAAGGGCCGGATCGTCGGCATCGAGCCGAGCGCCGGTGAGATGGGCCTGCTCAAGGACAAGCTCCTGCCGGGCTACGGCCTGGACAAGGAGTACAAGCTGATCGACGGCTCCACGCCGTCCATGCTGGCCGAGCTGAAGCGCGCCTACGCCAAGAAGGAACCGATCGTCGTTCCGCTCTGGTCGCCGCACTGGGCGTACAACGAGTACGACCTCACCAAGCTCAAGGACCCCAAGAAGCTCTGGGGCGAGGGCGACGGCGTCCACACCCTGGCGCGCAAGGGCTTCTCCGCCGAGAACCCCGTGGTCGCCAAGTGGCTCACTGAATTCAAGATGAGCGAGGAGCAGCTCACCAGCCTCGAGGCCCAGATCCAGAAGAGCGGCTCCGGCAAGGAGCAGGAGGCCGTCCGCACCTGGCTCAAGGCCAATCCGGGCGTCGCCGACAAGTGGTCCCCCGCCCCGAAGGACGCCAAGGCGGCTCCCGGGGGCAAGGACGAGCGCGACCGCGCCCTGGAGGTCGCCTGGTTCCCCTGGGAGGAGGACATCGCCGCCACGTATCTGTGGAAGGCGGTCCTGGAGGAGCGCGGCTACAAGATCAACCTCAAGCAGTTCGAGGTCGGCCCGATGTACGCCGCCATGTCACGCGGCCAGATCGACGTGCAGTTCGACGGCTGGCTGCCGTACACGCAGAAGAACTACTGGGACAAGTACGGCGACAAGCTGACGAACCTGGGCTCCTGGTACGGGCCGACCTCCATCGAGGTCGCGGTCCCCGACTACGTCAAGGACGTCAAGACGCTCGGGGACCTCAAGGGCAAGGGCTCCGACTTCAAGGGCCGGATCGTCGGCATCGAGCCCGGCACCGCCACCATGGAGAACCTGAAGACCAACGTCCTGCCGCAGTACGGCCTGGACAAGGAGTACAAGGTCCTGGACTCCTCCACGCCCGGCATGCTGGCCGAGCTGAAGCGCGCGTACGCCAAGAAGGAGCCCGTCGCCGTCCTGCTCTGGACCCCGCACTGGGCGTACAACGAGTACGGCATGACCAAGCTGAAGGACCCCAGGAAGGCGTTCGGTGACGGCGACCGGCTGCACACCATCGCCTCCAAGGAGTTCCCGAAGCAGTACCCGCAGCTGACGAAGTGGTTCAAGGACTTCGAGCTGAGCGAGAAGCAGCTCGGCGCTCTGGAGAACGAGATCCAGAAGCGCGGCGCGGGTCACGAGGAGGAAGCCGTGAGGGCCTGGATGGACGACAATCCGGGCATCGCGGACACCATGGCACCCCGGTAGGGGCCACGGAGCAGGAAAAGCGCAGGTGAGGGGTGGGCGCCGCCGTCAGACGGGGGTCCACCCCTTCCGGCTGTCCGGGGGCCGATTACCGGACGTCTCGCGCAACCATGTGCGTAAGGTGCTGGCAGCCGGGAGGATGGCTGAGGCGGGAGGGAGCCCGGACATGGACGACAAGGACACACCGCGGGTGGGTGCCGCGGTCCGCCGTCGGCGCCGCACCCTGGGCCTCACGCTGGCCGTGGTCGCCCAGCGCAGCGGGCTCTCCGTGCCCTTCCTCAGCCAGATCGAGAACGAGCGCGCCCGCCCCAGTGCCCGCTCCCTCGACCGGGTTGCCGAAGCGCTGGAGACCACCACCTCGCGGTTGCGGGCCGCCGCCGACTCGGCGCGCGCGGTCGACGTCGTACGGGGTGAGGAGGGCGACGGCGTACGCCGGGTGGTGCGCGGGCGCCACCAGCTCAGCGCCCTGGAGTTCACCGGCGAGCAGGACCTCGGGCGCGAGTTCCAGCACCGTAACGACGAACTGCTGTACGTCGTGGAGGGCGCCGCCGAGGTCGAGGCCGAGGGCCAGGCGTACCGGCTGGAGCGCGGCGACACGCTGTTCCTCTCCGGCGGCGTACGGCACCGGTGGCGGGCCACCCTGCCCGGCACCCGGCTCCTGCTCGTCGCGGTCGCGGAGCACATCGACGCGACGTACGACTCCCGCCGCTGAGGGCCGGGAGAGCAGGAAGTGTCGCCGAGAGCCGAAAGTGCCTGAAGTGCCGATGCGTGTCGTCTCCCTGGTCCCCTCCCTCACCGAGGCCGTCGCCGCCACCGCCCCCGGGCTGCTGGTCGGCGTCACCGACTGGTGCACGCACCCCGCGGGCCTCGCCGCCGCCCGGATCGGCGGCACGAAGAACCCGGACGTGGCCGCCATCGCCGCCCTCGCCCCGGATCTGGTGATCGCCAACGAGGAGGAGAACCGCGCCCCCGACCTCACGGCGCTCCGGGCTGCCGGGCTCGACGTCCTCGTCACCGAGATCCGCACCCTGGACCAGGCCTTCACCGAGCTGCACCGTGTCGTCACCACCGGCTGCGGCCTGGCCCGCCCCCGCTGGCTCGACGAGGCCGAGGCCGCCTGGGCCGCACTGCCCACCCCCTCCGCGAGCCGGTGCCCCGCGATCGTGCCGATCTGGCGCCGCCCCTGGATGGTGCTCGGCCGCGACACCTTCGCCGGTGACCTGCTGGCCCGCCTCGGGGTGCACAACGTGTACGCGGACCACGCCGAGCGCTACCCGCGCGTCCCGCTCGAAGAGCTGAACGCGTCCGGCGCCGAGCTGGTGGTGCTGCCGGACGAGCCCTACCGCTTCGCCGCCGACGACGGGCCCGAGGCCTTCCCCGGCCTGCCCGCCGTCCTGGTGGACGGCCGCCTGCTCACCTGGTATGGGCCGTCGCTGCTGCGGGCGGCACGGGAGCTGCCGTCAGCGCTCCGCTGACCACCCCGCGCAGGGTCCGCGCCCCTGCCACCGCCCACGCCACCACCAGGAACACGTACAGCGCCACGGCCAGCCAGGTCAGGGCGTCCAGGCCGGTATGCCGGGCCAGTCCCGCCGCCCCCGTCACGCACGTACCGACGGGGAACGTGAACGCCCACCAGGTCATCGCGAAACCCATACCGTCACGCGTCGCCCTGAGGACGATCGCCCCCGCCAGCGCCAGCCACAGCAGCGCGAAGCCCATCACGGGCACCCCGTAGAGCACGGCGAACGCGCTGAACGCCGAGGCGTACGGCCCCGCGACCGCACCCGGAGCCGCGTCGGCCAGCTGATTGACGGCGGTCGTCGACTGCCCCAGCGGCCCCAGCACCAGGAACAGCGTCGGGGTCAGCGCGAGCGGCAGCGGCCCGTGGTGCACGAGCCGGGCGAAGACGAGCGGCAGCACCACCAGCGTGGCCAGCAGGGAGAGCCCGAACATCGCGTAGCAGGCCAGCAGCAGCGCCTCCCGCCCCTGCCCGGCCGGTACATGGGCCACCAGCAGCGCCCCCTGCGAGGCCGAGACCATCGGGGCGACCAGCGGCAGCAGCCAGACCGGCGACGCGGTGCCGGGGGCGGGACGGTGGCGTACGACCATCAGATACGGCACCACCACGGCGGCCACCAGCCCGATCGCCGTCCCCGCGACGAACAGCACCACGTCCACGGCGAGAGCAGCCCGTACGCCGACGACCTCCGCGCCCACGGTCAGGGTGGCCCCGCCGACCGCCAGCAGCGCCATGGCCAGGCACCCGTAGAAGGGGGCGACGGCCGGGTCCAGGAGGTGGGCGCGGGCCTGGTCGCGGTGGTGGAGCCAGTGGCCGGCCCGGGCGGCGAGGACGGTGGCGAGCAGGACGGCCGACAGCGCCCACACCGCCGTGTACGCACCCCGCAGACCGGGCACGTCCACCGGCAGCGCCACCCCGGCGCTCGCGACGATCGCGGTGCCCATCACGCTCGCGTACCAGTTCGGACCGACGTGCCGCAGGGAGGGCAGCCGCCGCGCGACCGGCCGCGTGTCCGTCCACCCGGCTGCCGGGAGGGGTAGGGGAGCGGGGGTCCGGGTCTGCGGAAAGATGGCCATGCCACGATTCTTCGCGCGCCCGCCTCCGCCCACCAGGGACCTCGTTCCTATGAGGTCATAAGCTGGCTTTATGCCCAGCGACGACCAAGCCCCTCGCGCACCCCTCTCCCACCGGGTCCCCGACCTCGGGGCGCTGGAGCTGCTGCTCGCCGTCGCCCGCCACGGCAGCCTCGGACGGGCCGCCAAAGACGTCGGCATCACCCAGCCCGCCGCCTCCAGCCGCATCCGCGCCATGGAACGGCAGCTCGGCGTCGCCCTGCTCGACCGCTCCCCGCGCGGCTCCCGGCTCACCGACGCGGGCGCGCTCGTCACCGACTGGGCGCGCCGGGTCGTCGAGGCCGCCGAGTCGTTCGACGCGGGGGCGCAGGCGCTGCGCGACCGGCGGGACTCCCGGCTGCGGGTCGCGGCCAGCATGACGATCGCCGAGTACCTGCTGCCCGGCTGGCTCATCGCCCTGCGCGCCGAGCGCCCGGACACCGCCGTCTCGCTCCTCGTCGGCAACTCGGCGGACGTCGCCCGGCGGCTGGTCACAGGCGAGGCCGACCTGGGCTTCGTCGAGGGCCTGTCGATACCGGAGGGCCTGGACGGCACCGTCATCGCCCACGACCGCCTCGTCGTCGTGGTCGCCCCCGGCCACCCGTGGGCCCGCCGCCGCACCCCGCTGCTCCCCGACGAACTGGCCGCCACCCCGCTGATCCTGCGCGAGCGCGGCTCCGGCACCCGACAGGTCCTGGACGCGGCCCTCGCCGTCCACGGCGGTCTCGCCCAGCCACTGCTGGAGCTCTCCTCCACGACCGCCGTGAAGGGCGCGGCGGAGAGCGGTGCCGGGCCCTGCGTCCTGAGCGAACTGGCTCTCGGCGAGGAGCTATCGTCCCGCCGCCTGGTCAGTATCCCGGTCGCCGGCGTACGGCTGCGCCGCCAGCTGCGGGCCGTCTGGCCGGCCGGCCACCGCCCCACCGGACCGGCCCGCGACCTGCTCTCCCGCACCGGCCGGCCCGCGACCGCCTCCGGCCCGTAACCACGCCGAACACGCTGTGAAGGCCGCCTAGAGTGGCTCCATGAGCTTCGCGACGCCGCCCGGCTGGTACCCGGACGCGGGGACACCCGGCACCGACCGCTGGTGGGACGGCACGGCCTGGACCGCGCACACCCGCCCGTCCGCCGCGCACCCCGCACCGTACGGGCCGGCGCACCAGCCGTACGCTCCTCAGGCGTTCGGGCTTCCGGTCACAACCCCGCCTTCCCGGACCGGCAGCCGTACGCGAGTCCTGGCGATCACCCTCTCGGGCCTGCTGGTCCTGGGCGCGGCCGTCACGGCCGCCCTGCTGCTGGGCCCCGACGACAGCGGTACGCGAGCGGCTCCGGGGCCGATCGCCTCGGGCCCGGCCCCCACGTCTCCCGCCACCTCCGCGACGCCCACCACGGAGAGTGGCCCGGACACAGGCCCCGCTGTCCTCGTCGACCAGCTCAACGGCATCACGCTGGCGGTGCCCGACGGCTGGGAGAAGCCGGGGAGCACGTCCGACGACGCCCCCACCATCCGTACCGCCGTCTCCTACGACTGCCCCGGCACCTCCGCGTCCTTCTGCTACCGGGGCACCGTTTCCACCCGCACCGCCCGGTCCGGCCAGACCGACCCCAAGGCCATCGCGGAAGCCGACATCATCACCGCCGCCGACCGGGCCTACGAGGAGGACACCCTCGGCCGGCGCACCCACGGCGGCATCACGTCCCACAAGGTGCTCAAGGCGGAGCCGGTGGCCGTCGCCGGACGCACCGGGTACCTGGTGCGCTGGCAGGTCGTCACCGCGAAGGGCCCCGGCGGAGTGGTGCAGTCCGTGGCCTTCCCCTCGACGGTGGGCAGCGAGACTCCGGTGATCGTCCGGCTCGCCTTCGACGCGGACCGGCCGGAGCTGCCGGTCTCCCTGATGGACACGATCACCCGGTCCATCCGCCCGATCGGGGACAGCGCGACGAGCGGCGGCGTAGGCGCGTCGATCGGTCCCTGATCCCGTGGGCGGCCGAGGTCAGAGGAAGGTCTTCCCCTCGCCCCGATACGTCGGAACGGTCGCCGTGATCCGGTCGCCCTCGATCAGCTGCAACGCGTCGAACCGCTCGCACAGCTCACCGGCCTTGGCATGCCGGAACCAGACCTTGTCCCCGATCAGCAGATCGTCGGCGGGGGAGCCCAGCAGCGGCGTCTGGACCTCGCCCGCGCCCTCCTGCGGATCGTAGCGCAGCCCTTCCGGGAGGTACGGAACCGGGGAGCGGTCCGCCCCGGCCGCGCCGGAGGCCGGGTAGCCGCCGCCGAGCACCGTCACCACGCCCACGCCCGGCCGGCGCACCACGGGCTGGGCGAACAGGGCCGCCGGGCGGGCGGTGAACGACGTGTAGTTGTCGAAGAGGCGGGGCACGTACAGCCCCGAACCGGCCGCGATCTCCGTCACCGCGGCCTCGGCCGCCGTGTGCTGCACGCTGCCGGTGCCGCCGCCGTTGACGAACTCCAGGTCCGGGGCGACCGCGCGGACGGCCCGCACCACCTCGGCCCGGCGGGTCGCCAGCTCCTTACGGGCGGTCGCCTGCATCAGCCGGATCGCCCGGGACCGCAGCGGCCGCCCCGCCAGCGAGTCGCCGACACCGGCGACATGACCCTCGTACGCCATCAGCCCCACCAGCCGGAAGCCAGGCCTGCGCGCCACCGAGCGGGCCAGCTCGGCGAGTTGGGCGGGGGAGCGCAGCGGAGAACGGAGCGCCCCGATCCGGATGCGGCCGCCCAGCAGCTGGAGTGAGGTGTCGAGTTCCAGGCAGACCCGGATCTCCTCCTCCCCGCCGGCCCGGGAGGCGTCGATCAGCTCCAGCTGGGAGTGGTCGTCCACCATCACCGTCACCGCGGCGGCCAGCTTCGGATCGTCGGCCAGCTCGGCGAAGGCCGCCCGGTCGGCCGACGGGTAGGCGAGGAGGACATCCTCGAACCCGGCGCGCGCCAGCCAGAGCGACTCCGCCAGCGTGTACGACATGATCCCGGTGAATCCGGGGCGCGCGAGCACCCGCTCCAGCAGGGCCCGGCACCGCACGGACTTGCTCGCGACCCGGACCGGCTTCCCGCCCGCCCGGGCCACCAGATCGTCGGCGTTGTCATCGAAGGCGTCCAGATCGACGATCGCGATCGGGGCGTCGAGATGGGCGGTGGCCCGGTTGTACCGGGTCCGGTCAGCGGCGCGGGCAGTCATGGCCGCAGCTTGCCAGAGAGCCGCTACGGCTGGGTAGGGGACGTTCGGGGCAGATCCGCCGAGGCCGGGCGTCCCGTTCCCCGGCGTGCGCCCGCAGCCCGTAGAGTGACGGGCACACGAGCACCAACGCGCCTGGCGGTGGCGGTGATCCGTGGTCGGTACGGGGACGTGAACCAGGGGGCCGGATGAGTACCGAAGCGCAGCGCGCTCCCGTGCCGCCCCGCCCGACGACACCGCCGACCCCGGCGGTCCCGCCCTCCCCACCATCACCTCGCGGCGCGAGCACCCCGCAGCCCTCGGGCGCTTCTCCGGCCCCGCGCCCGCCGCAGGCGCCTGGTGGCACGGGAGCCCCGCAGCCCTCGCGCCCCCCGCAGCCCTCGGGCGCTTCTCCGGCGCCGCCGATGCCGCGCCCCCCGCAGGCACCCCCCGCCCCACCCGTGCCGCCGAATCCGGCACCGGCCGCCTCCTCCTCGGCACCCGGAACACCGGCACCCGCGCCCGCCCCGTGCCCCACACACCCCGGCTCCGGGCCGCCTCCCGCCTTCACCATCCGGCGCAGGCCCGTGGGCGCCGTCGACCTCACCCCGGCGCCGGGAGCCGTCCCGCCGCCCTCGGGCGCCTACCGCGTGCCGGCCCGCTACGGCTACCCCGAGACGCCCGTGGAGACCACCACCCGGCTTCGCCCGGTCCCGCCCCGGCAGCGGTGGCGGGCCCCCGTGGCGGCCGCCTGCGTGGTCCTCGGGCTCGGGCTGATCGGCGGCGCGGTCACCGGGGCCTGGCTGACCGGCGACTCCTCCGCCGAGCCCACCCGGACCCCGTACACCGCCGGCCGTACCGTCTGGCACAGCGTCCCCGTCGACACGCTCTTCCCACGCACGCTCAAGGGCACCGGGGCCGGGCCGGGCTCCACGAACCGCACCTGGACCCGGCTCGCCGTCGCTGACGACAGCGACTGCTCCAAGGGGCTTGACCCGCTGCTGCGCACCACCCTCCGGTCCGTCGGCTGCGAGCGGATGGTGCGGGCCACCTACACCGACTCGACCCGCTCCGCCGTCACCACCGTCGGCATGGTCGTCACCGAAGCCGACGCCGCCGGGATGAAGGCCCTGAGCGCCCGGTTCACCGAGCAGAAGCTCGCCGCGCGCAAGGACCTCATGCCGCGTACGTACGCCCCCGAGGGCACCGTCGCCGCCGGCTTCGGCGACCGGCAGCGCGCCAGCTGGACCGTCCGGCCGCTCACCGAGATCCCGGTCGTCGTCTTCGCCGTCTCCGGCTTCGCCGACGCGCGTACCGTCACCGAGCCGCAGCCCGCCGACGCGGCGACGGAGACGCCCGCGACCACGGACGTCGCCCAGGCCGGCCTCGGCCATGAGGCGAAGGGCATCGCGGACCGGGTGGAACAAGGGCTGCGCAGGACCGTCACCGATCTCGTGGAGCCGCCCGCATGACCCGTCGACGACCCCACCGCGTCCTCGCCGCGGTCTGCGCCGCCGCCGTCCTCGCGCTCACCCCCGCGGCCCCCGCCCACGCGGACACCATCCGCGACCAGCAGTGGGCCCTGGCGGCCATGCACACCGACCGCGCCTGGCAGACCACCCGGGGCCGGGGCGTCACCGTCGCGGTCCTGGACACCGGGGTCGACGGCACCCACCCCGACCTGGTGGGCCAGGTGCTCCCCGGCAAGGACCTCGTCGGCTTCGGCGCGACGAAGGGCGACCCCTCCTGGGCCCTGCACGGCACCGCGATGGCCGGCATCATCGCCGGCCGCGGCAACGGCCCGGGGCGCGCCGACGGCGTCCTCGGCATCGCGCCCGAGGTCAAGATCCTCCCGGTCCGGGTGATCCTGGAGTCCAAGGACCCGGCCCGGGCCAAGGCCCGCAAGACCCGCGGCACCGCACTCGCCCAGGGCATCCGCTGGGCCGCCGACAACGGCGCCGACGTCATCAACCTCTCGCTGGGTGACGACAGCGAGTCCGCCCACCCGGACCCGGGCGAGGACTCCGCCATCCAGTACGCCCTGTCCAAGGGCATCTCCGTGGTCGCGTCGGCGGGCAACGGGGGCGAGAAGGGGGACCGGATCTCCTACCCGGCCGCCTACCCGGGCGTGATCGCGGTCGCCGCCGTCGACGAGTACGGCACGCACGCCTCCTTCTCCACCCGCCGCTGGTACGCCACCGTCAGTGCCCCCGGCGTGGACATCGTCGTCGCCAACCCGGACGGCCACTACTACATCGAGTGGGGTACGTCGGCGGCCGCCGCCTTCGTCTCCGGCGCCGTCGCCCTGGTCCGCGCGGCCCACCCCGGCCTCGACCCCGCCCAGATCAAGAAGCTCCTCGCCGACACCGCCCGCGACGCCCCCGCCGAGGGCCGCGACGACGCCCGGGGCTACGGCATCGTCGATCCGGCGGAGGCCATCGAGGCGGGCTCCCGTCTACGCCCCGGGGACCTGAGCGCCCGGACCGCCACGGCGGGCCACCGCGAGAAGTTCTTCGGCCCCGGCCCGACCCCGCCGCCCGCCGACGACGACCCCGTCAACTGGGCGGCCCCACTCGCGGGCGGTCTCGGCGCGGCCCTGCTGGCAGCGGCCGTCGTCCTGTGGCGCGGCCGGAACGCCCCCGGCCACCGCTGACCGGACCACGCAGCCCGTCAGGCCCGCCGCCGGACGGCCGCTCACCGCGCCGCACGGCGCCTGAGCCCGGCACCTGAGCTCCGCCCTGCGGCCGAGGCCCCGCCCTCCAGGCGCTACGCTCGTCCCGTGGCGCTCAAGAACATCCCGGACTCCGGCTTCTCCGACGACGACGGCTCGGCCTCCCCCGCCCTGACCAGCGCACTCGATGCCTGGTCGCGGGACCGCAGCGCCGTCGGCCCGGTCCTGGCGGCGCTGCGCGAGGCCCGCCTCCTGGTCCCCGTCGTCGCCGTCCTCGGCGAGGTGGAGGAGGACGAGAGGGGGCTGCGGCGCGAGAAGACCAGCGACATGGCCGTCCCCACCCTCAAGGCGGGCGACCGGCGCGCGCTGCCCGCCTTCACCTCGACCGACTCACTGGCCCGCTGGGACCCCGAGGCGCGCCCCGTCGCCGTACCGCTGCACCAGGCCCTCCAGGCCGCCGCGCACGAGAAGGCCGACACCGTGGTGCTGGACCTCGCCGGGCCCGTCGCCTTCGAGCTGAGCGGCCAGGCCCTCCTGGCCCTCGCCGAGAACCGCACCAGCACCGATCCGCTCCAGGACCCCGCGGTGATCGACGCCGTACGGGGGGTCGTCGCCGCCGAACCCGCCGTGCTCCGCGCCCACCTCGGCCCGGGCCGGGCCGACGGCACCCTCGCCCTGGTCCTCGCCCCGGACGCGGTCCCCGCCGAGGCGGTCCGCCGGGTCGCCGAGGCGCTCTCCGGCAGCGAGGCGCTGAGGGCCCGGCTGGTCGGAGGGCTGGACCTGGCGCTGCTGCCGGCCGACGCCACCGCGCCGGGGGAGCCCCTGTTCAGCCGCTGAGCCCGGACATGCGTGAGCCCGCCTCCCCGTTGCCAGGGCGGCGGGCTCACGTACGTACGAGAGAGGTGTCTAGCCGTAGACCGGGCCTGTGTACTTCTCACCGGGGCCCTGGCCGGGCTCGTCCGGCACCAGCGAGGCCTCGCGGAAGGCGAGCTGGAGCGACTTCAGGCCGTCGCGCAGCGGGGAGGCGTGGAAGGTGCTGATCTCCGTGGTGCCGGCGTCCAGCAGTCCGGCCAGGGCGTGGACCAGCTTGCGGGCCTCGTCGAGGTCCTTGTGGTCCTCGCCCTCCTCCGTGAGGCCGAGCTTCACGGCCGCCGCGCTCATCAGGTTGACGGCGACCGTCACGATCACCTCGACGGCGGGGACCTCCGCGATGTCGCGGGCCATGGCGTCGAAGCCGGGGTTCTCACTGCTGGTGGGGGTCGCGTCGCTCATGCCCACACGATACGGCCCGGCGGGGGCCGCCCTTCCGGCGGGAGCCCGGCGGACGCACGATTAGCGCCCCCGCGACCGGGCTGCTAACCTTGTGTAACGACCGGCCGGACACCTATGTGCTCGGCCCACAAGTGGAGGCTCCGATCTCCCACCTGACCATCCTCACGGATGGCGGGTCACCGGTCAGGCGGTCCCCATCGTTCCGTACGGACGATGGAGCCGCTCGATGCGCCCCGCGGTTGACCGCGGCGGTGCTCCGGTAGTTCATGGAGCCCCGCCTGTGTCCCGTCCGGGGCGTTTTTGCCGTTCCGGCTCGGTTGGTCTTGAGACACACACGTAACGCGGCTGTCCGCCAGGCGGTCGCGTGGTGCTACCGAGGAGGATCCATCAGCGCCGAGCCCCGCATCAACGACCGGATTCGCGTTCCCGAGGTCCGACTTGTCGGTCCCAGTGGCGAGCAGGTCGGGATTGTTCCGCTTGCCAAGGCCCTGGAACTCGCACAGGAGTATGACCTCGACCTGGTCGAGGTGGCGGCGACAGCCCGTCCGCCCGTGTGCAAGCTCATGGACTACGGGAAGTTCAAGTACGAGTCGGCCATGAAGGCCCGTGAGGCGCGTAAGAACCAGGCGCACACGGTCATCAAGGAGATGAAGCTCCGGCCGAAGATCGACCCGCACGACTATGACACCAAGAAGGGTCACGTCGTCCGGTTCCTCAAGCAGGGCGACAAGGTCAAGATCACGATCATGTTCCGTGGTCGTGAGCAGTCCCGCCCGGAGCTGGGCTTCCGACTGCTCCAGCGTCTCGCTTCGGACGTGGAGGACCTGGGCTTCATCGAGTCCAACCCGAAGCAGGACGGCCGGAACATGATCATGGTTCTGGGCCCGCACAAGAAGAAGACCGAAGCCATGGCCGAGGCCCGTGAGGCCCAGGCCGCCCGCAAGGCGGAGCGTCAGGGCACGACCGACGCCGCGCCCGAGGGCGACACCGCCGAGGCTCCGGCCGAAGCGGTCGAGGCTCCGGCCGAGACACCCTCCGAGACGTGACCTTCGGGGGCTGCCATCCAGGCGCCCCCGGGTCCCCCCGGAATCCCATAGAGATCTGACGCCCCTGCAGTCCGGTGCCCCGCACCGTGAGGGGCGCCACTGACGAGGAGAGAACGGCGCGATGCCGAAGAACAAGACGCACAGCGGTGCCAGCAAGCGCTTCAAGATCACCGGCTCCGGCAAGGTGCTCCGCGAGAGGGCCGGCAAGCGCCACCTTCTCGAGCACAAGTCGTCCAAGAAGACCCGCTCGCTGACCGGCACGGTCGTCGTGGCTCCGGCCGACGCCAAGAAGATCAAGAAGCTTCTCGGCAAGTGAGGTTCGGCCCCCGGATTCTCTCCGGGGGCACGACCTCGATCACACCGGGACCAATTCGTTTCCGGGCCGTGTGAAGACACCCACGGCCCCGCTACAAGGAGTTAACACGTGGCACGCGTCAAGCGGGCAGTCAACGCCCACAAGAAGCGCCGGGCAATCCTCGAGGCGGCCAAGGGCTACCGCGGGCAGCGCTCGCGCCTGTACCGCAAGGCCAAGGAGCAGGTCACCCACTCCCTGGTCTACAACTACAACGACCGCAAGAAGCGCAAGGGCGACTTCCGTCAGCTGTGGATCCAGCGCATCAACGCCGCTGCCCGCCAGAACGGCATGACGTACAACCGCCTCATCCAGGGTCTGAAGGCCGCCAACATCGAGGTGGACCGCAAGATCCTGGCCGAGCTCGCGGTCAACGACGCCAACGCGTTCGCCGCTCTCGTCGAGGTCGCTCAGAAGGCCCTCCCGAGCGACGTCAACGCCCCGAAGGCCGCCTGATCCAGGCGCCACCTTCCAGGTACGTGAACCGGACCCGCAGGCGCACGCCGTCTGCGGGTCCGGTGCGTTGCCGCTGAACTTCACCGCCGTCACCAGAGAGGCTCGCCGCCGACCATGGGCACCCCCGAACTGATCTCCCCGCGCTCCCCGCGCGTCGCCGCCGCCCGCCGGCTGGCCCGCCGCAACTTCCGCGGCAAGGAGCGCAGGTTCATCGCCGAGGGGCCCCAGGCCGTGCGTGAGGCCGCCGCCCACCGGGGCGGCGACGGCGAGCCGACGCTCATCGAACTGTTCGCCACCCCCGAGGCCGCCGACCGGTACGCCGACATCGTCGACGCCGCCCACGCAGCGGGGGCCAGGGTCCACCTGGCCGGCGCCGACGTCCTCGCCGACGTCTCGCAGACCGTCACCCCGCAGGGCCTCATCGGCGTCTGCCGCTTCCTGGACTCCCCGTTCCAGGAGATCCTGGACGCCCGGCCCACCCTGGTGGCGGTTCTGGCCAACGTCCGCGACCCCGGAAACGCCGGTACGGTACTGCGCTGCGCGGACGCGGCCGGCGCCGACGCGGTGGTGCTGACCGACGCCTCCGTGGACCTGTACAACCCCAAGTCCGTACGGGCCTCGGTCGGTTCGCTCTTCCACCTGCCGGTCGCCGTCGGCGTCCCCGTCGAGCAGGCCGTACAAGGGCTCCGGGACGCCGGGGTGCGCATCCTCGCCGCCGACGGCGCCGGGGACGACGACCTGGACGACGAGTTGGACGCGGGCACCATGGGAGGCCCCACCGCGTGGGTCTTCGGCAACGAGGCCTGGGGGCTGCCCGAGGAGACCCGGGCGCTCGCCGACGCCGTCGTCCGCGTCCCGATCCACGGCAAGGCGGAGAGCCTCAACCTCGCCACCGCCGCCGCCGTCTGCCTCTACGCCTCCGCCCGCGCCCAGCGCCCGCGCCGCGCCCCCGACGCGTAGGGCGTGTCCGGCGGATCTTGGCCGGGTCCACGACGCCTGGCAGGGCACCTCGCGGCGTTGCCGAAACGTCCGAATCGCTCCGCGATGAGGACGTTCCAGCGCCTTGCGATGCACCGCACCAGACGCCGCGGCCTATCCGGCCCTGATCCGCCGGACACGCCCTAACCGCAGCCCGTCCGACGGCCCGTCACCGAACGGTCCCGGCCATTCCGCTTCCCGCCCACCGGCGCACTCCCACCGCGCGCCCCCACAGGGTGTCGCGGGTTCGCCGACGACTAGTAGGGTGACGAACTCGGGGGCCCACTGCACCGGTTCGAGAGGTGGGGATACGGGAAAATGGCTGTCGGCATGAGCTCGCCGCGACCGGCGCACACCGCTGTCGGGAGCGCGGACGGCACCGGCATCGGACACATGGACGCCCTCGCCACCGGCCTCGACCCCGACGACCTGCCCGACGGGCTCGTCGTCGCCGACGGGAGCGGCCGCGTCGTCTGCTTCAACGCCGCCGCCGCCCGCATCACCGCCACCCCCCGCGCCCAAGCGATCGGCCGCCCCCTGGAGGTGGCGCTCCCGCTGGAGGACCTCAAGGGCAAGCGCTGGTGGGCGCTGACCGACCCGTACGGCGGCCTGGCCACCCGTAATGCCCAGCCCGAGCGCAACCTGCTGCTGCCCGGCGGCCGTGAGGTGCTGGTCTCCGCCCGTTACGTACGCGAGCATCCGCTCGGCCCCGTGCGCCGGGTGGTCGTCTCGCTGCGCGGCACCGAGGCCCGTCGGCGTACCGAACGCAGCCACGCCGAGCTGATCGCCACCGTCGCCCACGAGCTGCGTTCCCCGCTGACCTCCGTCAAAGGGTTCACCGCCACCCTGCTCGCCAAATGGGAGCGGTTCACCGACGACCAGAAGCGGCTGATGCTGGAGACCGTCGACGCCGACGCGGGCCGGGTCACCCGGCTCATCGCCGAGCTGCTCGACATCTCCCGGATCGACTCCGGCCGCCTGGAGCTGCGCCGCCAGCCGGTCGACATCTCCGCCGCCGTCGCCCGCCACATCCAGGCCCTCATCGCGGGCGGCCAGGCCCCCGAGCGCTTCCGGGTCCGCGCCCGGGGCCCACTGCCCGCCCTGTGGGCCGACCCCGACAAGATCGACCAGATCCTCGGGAACCTCCTGGAAAACGCGGTGCGCCACGGCGAGGGAACCGTCACCATGGAGATCGCCCCCGCACCCGCGCCGGGTGCGCGCGACGAGATGGGAACGGCGGTCACCGTGAGCGACGAAGGCCCCGGCATCCCCGAGGAGTCGATGGGCCGCGTCTTCACCCGCTTCTGGCGGGGGAGCAAGCGCGGCGGCACCGGGCTGGGCCTCTACATCGTCAAGGGCATCGTCGAGGCGCACGGCGGCACCATCACCGTCGGCCGGGGGCCCGGCGGCGGGGCCGAGTTCCGCTTTATTCTGCCCGTGAGCATGCCTGCCTACCTGGTGTGAGCAGCCCACGGGCGCCCCGACCGTCCTGCGGCCTTTAGACTCGACCTTTGGCACCTTTGCGTCCTCCAGTCGTCGAGCGGGGTCGCGCCACCAGCCAATCGGAAGCACGGGAAGAGATGTCGGCACCGAACAAGTCGTACGACCCAGTCGAGGTCGAGGCACTGAAACCGGAAGAGATCGAGCGCATGCGGGACGAGGCGTTCGCCGCCTTCGCCGCCGCCGGCGACCTCGACGCGCTCGCCCAGGCGAAGACCGCGCACACCGGAGGTACCTCGCCCCTGTCGCTCGCCAACCGCGAGATCGGCGCCCTGCCCCCGCAGGCCAAGGCCGAGGCGGGCAAGCGCGTGGGCCAGGCCCGCGGCGCCGTCTCCAAGGCGCTGGCCGCCCGCCAGGCCGAGCTGGAGGCCGAGCGCGACGCCCGGGTGCTCGTCGAGGAGGCCGTGGACGTCACGCTGCCCTACGACCGCGTCCCGGCCGGCGCCCGCCACCCCCTGACGACCATCATGGAGCGCGTCGCGGACGTCTTCGTGGCCATGGGCTACGAGATCGCCGAGGGCCCCGAGGCCGAGGCGGAGTGGTTTAACTTCGACGCCCTGAACTTCGTGCCCGACCACCCGGCCCGCCAGATGCAGGACACCTTCTTCGTCCAGGGCACCACGCCCGACGGAAAGGCGACCGAGGGCGACGAGTCCGGCGTCGTGCTGCGTACGCACACCTCGCCCGTCCAGGCCCGCTCGCTCCTGGAGCGCAAGCCCCCCGTCTACGTGGTCTGCCCCGGCCGGGTCTACCGCACCGACGAGCTGGACGCCACGCACACCCCGGTCTTCCACCAGATCGAGCTGCTCGCCGTCGACGAGGGCCTCACCATGGCCGACCTCAAGGGCACCCTGGACCACATGGTCCAGGCACTCTTCGGGCCGGACATGAAGACCCGGCTGCGGCCGAACTTCTTCCCGTTCACCGAGCCGTCCGCCGAGATGGACATGGTCTGCTACGTCTGCCGCGGCGAGTCCGTCGGCAACCCGGACCGCCCCTGCCGCACCTGCGGCAGCGAGGGCTGGATCGAGCTCGGCGGCTGCGGCATGGTCAACCCCAAGGTGCTCACCGCCTGCGGCGTCGACCCCCAGAAGTACAGCGGATTCGCCTTCGGGTTCGGCATCGAACGGATGCTGATGTTCCGCCACAACGTCGAAGACATGCGAGACATGGTCGAGGGTGACGTCCGGTTCACCCGGCCGTTCGGGATGGAGATCTGATGCGTGTCCCGCTTTCCTGGCTGCGGGAGTACGTCGACCTGCCGGCGACGGAGACCGGCCGTGACGTACAGGCCAAGCTCGTCTCCGTCGGCCTCGAGGTCGAGACCGTCGAGCGGATCGGTGCGGGTCTCAAGGGCCCCCTGGTCGTCGGACAGGTCCTGACCATCGAGGAGCTGGAGGGGTTCAAGAAGCCCATCCGCTTCTGCACGGTCGACGTCGGCACGGCCAACGGCACCGGCGAACCGCAGGAGATCGTCTGCGGCGCCCGTAACTTCTCGGTCGGCGACAAGGTCGTCGTGGTCCTCCCGGGCGCGGTCCTGCCCGGTGACTTCGCGATCGCCGCCCGCAAGACGTACGGCAAGACCTCGCACGGCATGATCTGCTCCACCGACGAGCTCGGCATGGGCGACGACGGCACGCACGGCATCATCGTGCTTCCCCCGGAGCACGAGGTCGGCACCGACGCGATCGAGCTGCTCCAGCTCGTCGACGAGGTCCTCGACATCGCCGTCACCCCCGACCGGGGCTACTGCCTCTCGATGCGCGGTGTCGCCCGTGAGACGGCCATCGCGTACGGGCTGCCGCTGCGCGACCCGGCGCTCCTGGACGTGCCCGCGCCCAACGCGTACGGCTACCCGGTGCAGATCTCCGACCCGGTTCGCTGCGACCGCTTCACCGCGCGCGTCGTCACCGGTCTCCAGCCCGAGGCCCGCTCCCCGATCTGGTTGCAGCGCCGCCTGCAGAAGGCCGGGATGCGGCCGATCTCGCTGGCCGTCGACGTCACCAACTACGTGATGCTGGAGCTCGGCCAGCCGCTGCACGCCTACGACCGCACCCGGGTCGAGGGGCCGATCGGCGTCCGTCGCGCCACGCAGGGCGAGAAGCTCACCACGCTGGACGGCACCGTGCGCGTGCTGGACGCCGAGGACCTGGTCATCACCGACAACCGCGGGCCGATCGGCCTCGCGGGCGTCATGGGCGGCGCGAACACCGAGATCGCCGACGCGGACGGCGAGTCCGCCCTCACCACCGAGGTCGTCATCGAGGCCGCGCACTTCGACGCGATCTCGATCGCCCGCACCGCGCGCCGCCACAAGCTGTCCTCCGAGGCGTCCAAGCGCTTCGAGCGCGGCGTCGACCCGCAGGCCGCCGCGGCGGCGGCGCAGCGCACGGTGGACCTGCTGGTCCTCCTCGCGGGCGGCACCGCCGAGGCCGGGGTCACCGAGATCACCTCGCCCCACGCGCCGCGCACCATCGCGATGCCGGCCGACCACCCCGACAGGGTGGCCGGTGTGGCGTACGGCCGCGAGATCGTCGTCCGCCGCCTCCAGCAGGTCGGCTGCGACGTCTACGGGCAGGACGAGCTGATCGTCACCGTCCCGTCCTGGCGTCCCGACCTGGGCGAGCCGAACGACCTGGCCGAAGAGGTCATCCGGCTGGAGGGCTACGAGAACCTGCCCTCCACCCTGCCGACGCCGCCTTCCGGCCGCGGCCTCACCGACCGCCAGCGGCTGCACCGCCGCATCGGCCGGGTGCTGGCCGGAGCCGGGTACGTCGAGGCGCTGAACTACCCGTTCATCGGTGACGCCGTACTCGACCAGCTCGGCCTGGACAAGGACGACGACCGCCGCCGTACGGTCAAGCTCGTCAACCCGCTCTCCGACGAGGAGCCGGCGCTGCGCACCACGCTGCTGCCGGGCCTCCTCGGCGCACTGCGGCGCAACGACGGCCGCGGCAGCCACGACCTGGCGCTCTTCGAGACCGGTCTCGTCTTCCTTCCCCAAACCCTCAGCTCCGTTCGAGCAGTGGAGGCCCCACTCACCGGCGAGGAGACGCCGGCCGTCAGGCTGCCCGTCGACCGCCGGCCCACCGAAGAGGAGATCGCCGGTCTGGACGCGGCCCTGCCGCGTCAGCCGCGCCGCGCCGCCGTCGTCCTGGCGGGCGCCCGCGAGCAGGCCGGCTGGTGGGGCAAGGGCACCCCGGCGACCTGGGCGGACGCCGTCGAGGCCGCCCGGTCCGTCGCAGCGGAGGCCGGTGTCGAGGTCACCGTCCGCGCCGACCAGCACGCCCCGTGGCACCCGGGCCGCTGCGCCGCGCTCTACGTCACGGTGGACGGCGAGGAGACCCTCTTCGGACACGCGGGCGAACTCCACCCGCGCGTCATCAAGGCGCTCCATCTGCCCGAGCGGACCTGCGCCGCCGAGGTCGAGCTGGACGTCCTGGAGCAGGCCGTCGGCGGAGCGCTCCGGGCGCCCCGGATCTCCACCTTCCCGGTGGCGACCCAGGACGTCGCGCTCGTCGTCGCCGGGGACGTCCCGGCCGCCGACGTGGAGCGGGCGCTGCTCGAGGGCGCGGGTGAACTCCTCGAATCGCTGCGGCTGTTCGACGTCTTCACCGGTGAGCAGATCGGCGAGGGCAACAAGTCCCTGGCGTACGCGCTGCGCTTCCGCGCCGCCGACCGCACGCTGACCGTCGACGAGGCCTCGGCCGCCCGCGACAGCGCGGTGGCCCTGGCCGCCGAGCGCACGGGCGCGGTGCTGCGCGGGGCGTAGGAGCCGCGAAGGCGTCGAGAAGGGGCGTATCCGGCCACCGGATACGCCCCTTCTTCTTGTCCCGCCGGGCGCGAGGACCGCACGCGGACCGGGAGACGGAACCGGGAGGAAGCGCGGTTCCGGTCCCCGACCCGCAGCCACCCTCCTTCGTCGTTGGGCAGTGGGTCGTGCGATCCGGCGCCGTCCGCACGGCCACGGAGTGTCGGGCAGGCCGGCGGTGCGGACGGCGCGGGTGCGGGTCGTCAACCGTTACGAGGGGGAGCCGACGACCCGGCCGCCTCTTGCGAGGAGCTCATTCAACCGAACCACGCCCCGGCCGGGCAGAGCGCACGGCCGGAGGGTTCGGGCATTCCGTTCACACCCCGTGTGAAACGTGCTGGACTAGGCTCATCGCGACACCCACCTGGGGGGACGATGGAGCCGAATGTCCTGCTCGAATCCCTGATCGACGAGGCCGGGATGTCCCGGGCGGGGCTCGCCGGTCACGTCAACCGGGCGGGCCGGGTCCGCGGCCTGAGCCTGCGGTACGAACACACCGCGGTCGCCCGCTGGCTGAAGGGCCAGCGCCCCCGCGGCCAGGTGCCGGACCTGATCTGCGAGGTGCTGGGCGGCCGGCTCGGACGCCCGGTCGTGCTGGACGACATCGGCATGGGCCTCCCCGGCGGCTACGGCACCGAGACCGCGGCCCACAGCGGCTCCCTCTCCGGCTTCGTCGAGCGGGCCACCGCGCTCTGGCGCTCCGACGAACAGCAGCGCCCCCACCTGGCCACCGTCCCCGCCGTCACCGGCACCACGGCGGTGATGCCGGTCTGGGAGTGGGAGAACCCGCCGGAGGACACCGACGTCTCCCGCCCGGGCCCCGGCCGGGTGAGCGCGGCCGACATAGAGACCCTCCGGTCCGCACGCGACCACTACGAGCAGATGTACCGCAAGGCGGGCGGCATCGCGACCAGACCCCGGATCGTCCGCTTCCTCAACGCCGAGGCCGCGCCCCTGCTGCGCGGCGGCCACAGCGACGAGCTCGGCCGCCGCCTGCACCGGGCGACGGCGGCCCTGGTGGCGATGGCCGGCATCTGCGCGTACGACTCCGACGCCCACGGCCTCGCCCAGCGCTACTTCCACCAGGCGCTGCGGCTCGCCAAGTCCAGCGGGGACCGGGCGCTCGGCGGCTATGTGATCGCCCTGCTGGTCACCCAGTCCCTCTTCCTGGGGGACCACCGCCGTTCCATCGCCTTCGCCGAGGCCGCGCTACGGGCCGCCGGTGGCCACATCACCCCGGCGCTCGCCGCCGATCTGCACGCCATGCAGGCCAAGGCGTACGCCCACCTCGGCGACGCGGCGAGCGCCCGCGCCTGCATCAGACGGGCCGAGGCGCAGGCGGTCCGGATCCACACCGGGCGGGAGCCCGACGAGACCGGGTACGTCCAGCCGGGCCTCGTGGACGTCCAGGTGGCGGAGGCGCTGTTCAGCCTGGGGGATCTGCCCGCAGCACGGGAGCACGCGGCCTCCGCGGTGCGCGCCCCGGCGCACGACCGGGGGCGCGTGCACCGCCTCGCGATGCTCAGCCATGTCGAACTGCTTCAGGGCGAGCCGGACCGGGCGGCCACCACCGCCGCCGAAATGGCCGAGCGGGCCCGGGGGATGGAGTCCCAGCGGCTGCGCGACCGGCTCCGCCAGGTGCGGCGGCAGCTGGCGGAGAGCGGCTGCGCCGATGCCGTACAGACGGCCGATCTGATCGACGGGGCGCTCCGCGTGCCTCTGTGAGCTCCGCCGCGCACCCGCCGTTCGTTCCGCTTGGCGGCCGACCCTGCTGGCATGTTGCTCCCAACATGTCGAAAGGCGGCAGAACCGTGCAGTGGACGAACTTAAGCGAACAGAATGTGTATCAGAACCGTTGGTTCCGGGTGAACCTGGCGGATGTGGAGCTGCCCGACGGCAGCCACCTCGACCACTACGTCATCCGGCTGCGGCCCGTCGCCGCGGCCACCGTCGTCAACGCGGCGGACGAGGTGCTGCTGCTCTGGCGCCACCGGTTCATCACCGACAGCTGGGGGTGGGAGCTGGCCGCGGGGGTCGTCGAGGACGGCGAGGACATCGCGGCGGCAGCGGCCCGCGAGATGGAGGAGGAGACCGGCTGGCGCCCCGGCCCCCTGCGCCCGCTGCTCACCGTCGAGCCCGCCAACGGCCTCACCGACGCCCGCCACCACCTCTACTGGGCGGAGGAGGCGCAGTACACGGGCCCTCCGCAGGACGCCTTCGAGTCCTCGCGCCGTGAGTGGATACCGCTGAAGCTGGTCCCGGACATGATCGCCCGGGGCGAGGTGCCCGCGGCGAACATGGCGGCGGCGCTGCTGATGCTGCACCACCTGCGGCTCTGAACGCCTGTGGAGCCGGCCCCGGGGCGTCCGGGACCGGCTCCACGAAGTGACGGGCGGGCCAGGCGTACGGGTAGAGGCCCGACCTTGTCCCGCGGCCGAGGCGGCCCGCGGCCCACCGCACTCCCGCCTCCTTACGCGTGCCGCGAGGCTGGGCGGCAGGCCACCTCCCGCCTCTCGCCGGGGGACCTTCGTCCTCGGTCCCGCCGGATGGTCCGCCGCTCGGCACGGCTGGAGGCCCTTACGCTTGGCGCCGCCGGTCGGTCGGGGCGGCGGCCTGGACCGGAAGCTCCGAGCGCTGCCTGCGACTACGCCTGGAAAGGGTCGACGTGGAAGCGCGGGGCACACCCTTCCGGGCGCGGTCCACCCGTGGGATGTCGATGGCGCTGTGCGTGCGCGGCTCAACTCGGCGTGGCTGCGCCGCGGCGCAGCCACGTACCCGCGCACATGAAGCGGCCGACGTCCCTGGCGCCAAAGCGTCCGGGGAACCGGCTTCTGATCGGCAGGCCCCGGTGGCTCGTCGGCACATGTTACGAGGCGGCCGCCGCGGGTACCTATGGCCGGTCGGTGCAGGGCGCGCCGTGGGCGCTGATCGGAAGGCACGAGTGGACACTTCGGTTGACCGGATCACGCAGCCGTGGGGTAGCCGTACCCCTTACGCCCGGGGCGGGACATGGCCCTCCCGGGTGGACACGCATCTGGCGCAGGGTGTGGAGCCCGAAGCCGTGGATCGGTGGGTGCAGGCCGCCTCGATCCTGCATTCCGACGGTGACGCCATGGACATCGCAGTCAAGGACGGCCGGATGGTCGGGGTGCGGGGCCGGGTGGTGGACCGGGTCAACCGTGGCCGGCTGGGGCCGAAGGATGTGTTCGGCTGGCAGGCCAACGCCTCCCCGGACCGGTTGACCAGGCCCCTGGTTCGCCGTGACGGGCGGCTGACCGAAAGCGACTGGGACACCGCGATGGAACTGGTGGCCGCCCGTTCACGTGACCTGCTCCAGGAGCGCGGCCCGGGATCGATCGGTTTCTACACCTCGGGTCAGCTGTTTCTGGAGGAGTACTACACGCTGGCAGTCGCGGCCCGGGCCGGTATCGGCACGAACCACCTGGACGGCAACACACGTCTGTGCACGTCGACAGCGGCCGAGGCGCTCAAGGAGTCCTTCGGCTGCGACGGTCAGCCCGGGTCCTACGACGACATCGACCACGCTGATGTGATCGCGCTCTTCGGCCACAACCTTGCCGAGACCCAGCCCGTGCAGTGGATGCGCATTCTCGACCGGCTCGAGGGAAGCGACCCGCCGCGCCTGGTCTGTGTGGACCCCCGGCCCACACGGGTCGCCCGTGCGGCCACCGTGCACCTGGCCCCGCGCATCGGGACCAATGTGGCGCTGCTCAACGCGCTCCTGCACGAGATCATCCGCACCGGCCGTATCGACCACGACTACGTCGAGGCCCACACCGTCGGCTTCGAGGAGGTGGCGGAGAGGGTCCGGGACTGCACGCCTGAGTGGGCGGAGCGTATCTGCGACGTCCCGGCGGCGCGGATCGCGGAGGCCGCCGAGGTGCTGGGTACGGCCGACAGGCTCCTGTCCACCGTTCTGCAGGGCGTCTACCAGTCCCACCAGGCCACGGCCGCCGCGGTTCAGATCAACAACCTGCATCTGCTCCGCGGCATGCTGGGACGTCCGGGCGCCGGCGTACTTCAGATGAATGGACAGCCCACCGCGCAGAACACCCGGGAGTGCGGCGCCAACGGGGACCTGCCCGGTTTCAGGAACTGGCAGAACGACCAGCACGTGGCCGACCTCGCCAAGGTGTGGAACGTCGAACCCATGACAATCCCGCATTACGCCCCGCCCACCCATGCCATGCAGATGTTCCGCTACGCGGAGCAGGGATCGATCCGCATGCTGTGGATCAGCGGCACCAATCCGGCCGTCTCCCTGCCCGAGCTGTCGCGCATTCGCTCGATCCTGTCGCAGGACCGGCTGTTCGTCGTGGTGCAGGACCTCTTCCTCACGGAGACGGCGCAGTTGGCAGACGTGGTCCTGCCCGCGGCGACGTGGGGCGAGAAGACCGGCACCTTCACCAACGCGGATCGCACCGTGCATCTGTCCGTCAAGGCCGTCGAACCACCGGGAGAGGCGAGGCCGGACCTCGACATCTTCCTCGACTACGCCCAGCGCATGGGCTTCCGGGACAAGAACGGCGGACCGCTGGTTTCCTGGCACGACCCGGAATCCGCGTTCGAGGCGTGGAAACGCTGCAGTGCGGGCCGCCCCTGCGACTACACCGGCCTCACCTACGACAAACTCCGTGACGCCAGCGGCATCCAGTGGCCCTGCAACGAGCAGGCCCCTGATGGCACGGACCGCCTGTACACCGACGGCATCGCCTGGGCGAAACCGGACGTGTGCGAGACCTACGGCAAGGACCTCGTCACCGGCGCAGCCGTCTCGACGGTCGAGTATCGCTCCCTCAACCCGGACGGCAAGGCCATGCTCAAAGCCGCCGAATACCTCCCGCCGCACGAGGTGCCGGGCGACGACTACCCGTTCCAGCTGACGACCGGACGCACCCTCTACCACTTCCACACCCGCACCAAAACAGGCCGCGCGCCCCAGTTGAACGCCGCGGCCCCCGACGTATGGGTGGAGATGTCCTCCTCGGACGCGGCGGCCCAAGGACTCGATGAGGGTGACCTCGTGGAGGTCACCAGCCCGCGCGGCGCGCTCCGGGGCCGGCTGAGGATCACCGACATCCGGCCCGGACTGATCTTCGTCCCCTTCCACTACGGCTACTGGGACACGGCCTCCGGCTCAGGCCCGGACGAAGCGACCCCACCGCGCGCGGCGAACGAGATGACCGTCACCGACTGGGATGCGGTGTCCAAGCAGCCCTTGTTCAAGTCGGCCGCCGCTGCGGTCACCCTCCTCGAGAAGAGTTCGGGGCAGCCCGCGCCGGCACCCACGACCACCGCGTCGGCACCCGCCCGTGCGGGCGGTGTCCGGCCCACCGAGGGCGGAGCCACTGCGCAGGTCCGGGAGTCGACCGACCCCTCCGGGGACGACATCGCTGGAGGCACCCGGTGAACGGCATCACCCTCACACTGCGTGCTCTGCACCATGGAGAGCGGCAACTGGCGAAAGAACTGGTCGTCACCGCCGAACGTCACAGCACCGACCACGAGATCCACCATGTCGCCAAGGACCTCGTCTCGTGGTCGAACGAGCACTGCCTACGCCTGGCGGAGACCGCCGGCCACTACGGTCTGGACCTCGACGGTCCCTCACAGAAGGCCCCGTCGGGGCTCATGCCGACGATCCGGGAGAAAGCCGCCGAAGCGATCGGCCACCGACCGGAACCAGGCCTTCTCCTTCTGCGGGACCTGCGGGAACTGCACCTGTGCGCAGTCGGCAATTCCCTGTACTGGGAGATGCTCGCCCAAGCCGGACAGGCGACCAAAGACAACCGCCTGCTGCAACTGGCTGCCTCCTGCCATCCCCGGACGCTGCGGCAGATGCGCTGGACCAACACCATGATCAAGAACCTGTCCCCCCAGGTCCTGACGAGTTTGTGAACACGGGCGCGCGGAGCCGTCTCCCGTACAGCGGCAGGCTCGGAATACCTCCCTGCCAGGACGCGTGGTGGGTCGGGTAGCGGTTTCCCAGCACGCCGGCGACAAGTTGCGGGTGGTCGCCGAAGCACTGGCGGCGGCGACGGGCGGCCAACCGATACCCGAGGACCCGAGTAGTCACCTGGCCGTTGCGGTGAATGCGGCGCGTGAGGAGTGATGGGGCCTGGTGGCACCTGCACGAGGGTCGGGGGTCCGCACGCCGTGTGCTCCTGGTGAGGGCAGTACGGCCGGTGTAGCGTCAGAGCCAGCTGTCATGGTTCCGAAGTACCCGTCGTCCGTGAACGTGAGTCCATGGGCGATACCGCTGTTCAGCGCCTCTGAGGGCCAGGACGATCACCTTCGGTATCCGCATGGTGCGGGAGACCGACTTGAAGTCACCTTGGAGGACACAATGGCCAGTGGCACCGTCAAGTGGTTCAACTCGGAAAAGGGTTTCGGGTTCATCGAGCAGGACGGCGGAGGCCCGGACGTCTTCGCCCACTACTCCAATATCGCCGCGCAGGGCTTCCGTGAGCTTCAGGAAGGCCAGAAGGTGAACTTCGACATCACCCAAGGCCAGAAAGGGCCGCAGGCGGAGAACATCACCCCTGCCTGACCCGTACCGATACGGAGCCCGCCCTGCCAACATCCGCCGGGCGGGCTTCGTGCGTCACGGCCAGGTCCGCCGTACTCATCTGCCCGGAACTGGAGTTATGCCGACTTCGGTCTGCTATGCGTGTTGCCGAGATCTTGGGGCACCCGCTGTGGAACGGTGAGCCCTATTCGGCTCACACCACATAACTGGAGGTACTCCACCCTATGGGCCACGGCGGAAACGTGATCGCGGAACTCACCACCGACCACCGCGAGGTCGATGAACTGTTCGAGAAGATCGAGCGCCTGCCGGTCGGTGACCAGCAGCGCCGGAAACTGGCCGACGAGCTGACCATCGAATTGGTGCGCCACTCCGTCGCCGAGGAGATGTACCTCTACCCGGCGGTACGCGAGCACGTCGAAGGCGGCGGCGAGATCGCCGACAAGGAGCTCTCCGATCACGCAGAGGTGGAACAGCACCTCAAGGCCCTGGAGGGCCTGCCTGCGGACGACCCGCAGTTCGACCACCTCGTGGCGAAGCTGAAGCTCGAAGTGAGCGAGCACGTACGCGACGAAGAGGGCCGGCTTTTCCCCCTCCTCGCCGCTGCCCGCACCCCCGAAGCCCTGGACGAACTGGGCGACAAGGTCCGCACGGCCAAGAAGGCAGCCCCCACCCGCCCACATCCCTCCGCACCGGACACCCCGCCCGGCAACAAGCTGCTGGGCCCCGGCGTCGGACTCGTGGACCGCGCACGCGACCTGCTCACCGGCCGCGGCAAGAGCTGAACCCGCCCCTCACCCGATCCAAACGCCTCCGGCCGGAGGCAGTGAAGAAGGAAAGCAGACCATGACCACGGCACGAGAGATCATGACCGAGGGCGCCGACTGTATCGGTGCGGACGAGCCGGTCCTGCGCGCGGCACAGAAGATGACCGAGATGGGGGTCGGCGCGCTGCCGATCTGCGGCACCGACGACAAACTCAAGGGCGTCCTCACCGACCGGGACATCGTCGTCAAGGTCTTGGGCGCGGGCAAGGACCCCGCCACGACCACGGCCGGTGAGCTGGCACAAGGCGAAGCCGTCACCATCGGCGCCGACGACGACGCCGCCGAGATCATGCGTACCATGTCCGAGCACAAGGTCCGCCGCCTGCCGGTCATCGACGGCCACCGACTGGTTGGCATGGTTGCCCAGGCCGACGTCGCCCGCGCCCTGCCCGACCCGCAGGTCGGCGACCTCCTGGAAGCCCTCTCCACCGACTGAACAGCACGTCCCGCCACTCAGGCGAGCCATTTCCTGCCGTAGACGGCTGACGCCATCGAGGAGGAAGCCAACGCGTTCACTCTCGAAGTCGGCGGTCCAAGGGCTGTGGTCCCGACGAGGGCCATGAGGCACTGCAGTTGTGCGACAGCAGGTGGGTAGCCAATCACCGCCACCCAGTGTCTCAGGGCTCCGCGGGACCAGAACGCGGCCCCGATGCAGATGTCCGGCAGGTCCTGTCGGCGAAAACGCCGCTTCTGCCTGGGGGCACGGGCACCTGTTGGCCTCCTCCAGGACCTCCCTCCCAACGGAACCTCGGCTTCGGCCGCTGCTCCGGCCCTGGAACGGAGTCGCTGGCGGGCGCGGGCTGAGGCGGAGCCGACGGACGTGGACGGCCGCGCCGTCGACGGCTATGACGACGTGCGGAGCTTCCTGCACCCTGTGGTGATGCCTCCTGCCGTGGCAGGTCAGGCGGCGTTTACCCTGCTCACGAGGGCTTTTAGGCGCTTTCTGACGCGGCCGTGCGGGTGGACCGGCCACTGCTGTCCCCTCGTCTCCTCCGGCGTCCAGCGTTCCGGTTGATCTGTGCCGTGCGATGTCGTCACCGCACGTTGATGCCGCATGCGTGACCTCGTTACCGACAGTCACCACAAGGTGGTCGAACGGCGTCAGTGGCCGGGACGGAGCATGTTGAGGACGGCCTCCTCGACGGGCCCCTGAGTGGCGGGGATGCCGTGCGCGCTTTCGTCCCCGAGGTGCGGCAGCGCGGCGGCGACGGTGACGCCCTCTTCGTACAGCTCGAGCACGCGCGGGTTGATGTAGGAGGCACGGCAGATCGCCGGGGTGTTCCCGAGGTAGCCGGAGACTTCGCGGCATGCGCGGGCGATGGCACGTCTGCGGGCGCTTTCGCTGCGAGCCACGTTCTGCGAGACGGCCAGCGCGACGGCGGCCATGACGGTGGCGTGCCAGGTGCGGAAGTCCTTGGCGGTGATCTCCAGGCCGGCGAGTTCTTTGAGGTAGGCGTTGACGTCGTCGCTGGCCACGTCATGCCAGGCGGGCCGCTCCCAGTAGGCGAGGAGCCGGTCCCCTCCGGAGCGGCGGCGCATCAGCGAGGTGAGGCTGCGGCAGACGGCGGGGTCGGCGATGGTCTGGACGAGCTCCTTGCCGTGTTTGCCGGTGTAGGTGAAGACGACCGCGCCGCCCTGGATCCGGCAGTGTTCGCGCAGCAGCGTGGTAAGACCGTAGCTGTTGTTCACCTCCGCGTAGTGGTCGTTGCCGATGCGGAAGAAGCCCAGGTCGAGCAGGCGCACGGCAGTGGCGAGGACTCGGTGCCGAGTCAGGCCTCGGTCGCTCAGGTGCCGCTCGACGGCCCGGCGTACGGCGGGCAGGGTTTCGGCGACGTCAAGGACGTGGTCGTGTTTGGCCCGCTCCTGTTCGGCGCGGAACTGGGGATGGTAGAGGTACTGGCGGCGCCCGGCTGCGTCCGTGCCGATGGCCTGGAGGTGACCGGTGGGCCGGGTACAGATCCATACGTCCCGCCAGGCAGGCGGGATGGCGAGCGCACGGATGCGCTCAAGCTCCGCAGCGTCGCGCAGCGGCTCTCTCCGGGCGTCGAGGTAGCGGAAACCGCGCCCGTGGCGCAGGCGGATGTAACCGGGGTCGGTGGGCCGAGTATGACGAAGACGCAATGAAGACTTCCCTGGACGCGCAGTGATTACTGAGGCGGACACGCTGTTCGGAGGAACGCTGCCTATCCGTATACCCGCTTCGGACCGACTGCTTCCCGGACTTCGAGCCTCCTGAGGAAGGTGCCGTGACATGACTTTCATGCCGGAGAACTCCCCCAATGGTCACTGCGGTCTCCGGCGTCCGATGGTGCCTGAAGGCTGGGGACCCGCCGCGCCCCAGCCAGCGCTTGTGCCAGTCCGGAGATCGAGCTGCATTGCCCCTCGGGCCCGTGGCAATCATGTTGTACCGGGTGCCTGCGGCACGAAGGGATGGCTCGAACACCGTGTGATCATCCGTCGGCTCTTGCCATGCGGACGGCCCAGTGGTTCACCCACCCACTCGGGCGTCGTTCCATGCAGTTGACGGCGGTGCGGCGGCATGGGCGCCGGGTGTCCGCGCGACAGAAGTCATGGTTTCGTGGTCGAGTGTGAGCGGCTCGGTAGCCGGACCACGCTGACGAGCGGCGCCACGGCCGACAGGGCCGGTCCCGTCGCGTGGCCCATGGCCTCGGTGGTGGACAGGCGCAGTGTGTCGCGGCCCATCACCTAGTCGTACACGTCACCGCTGATGTTGTCGGCCGACACGAGCCGCCGAGGACAGGCTGCACGCCCTTGCGCCATCCGGTGAAGGGCAGCGGGACGCCCTGCGACCGATCCGGCATCGAGCGCCATGAGCGGGGCAGAAACCTCGCATGCGTATGGCTGTGGTGGACGCTGGCTCCAAGACCGTGCGGTTGTTCGTGGCCGAAGTCGAGTGGCACGAGCTCTCTCCCGTGCACACGGCCAAGTGGCGGTTGCGGCTCGTGGAACACGTGGCCCGGGACGGAACGATGAGCCGGGCGGGGATGGACCAGTTGGCTCACGCGGTGGCGGCCGCATGCCGCGAATCCCGGCGGTGGGGCGTGCGCGAGCCGATTGTCTTCGCCACGGCGGTCGTACGGGACGCCCCGAACCGGCCCCGGATCCTCGAAGCGATCGGCGAGCGGTGCGACGTACCGGTGCACCTGCTGCCGGGGGAGCGGGAGTCGGAGCTGACGTACCTGGCGGCCCGGCGGTGGACGGGCCGCCAGGCGGGCCCGCTGGTGGTGCTCGACATCGGTGGCGGATCCTTCGAGGTGGCGTACGGTGACGGCATGACGGCGGACATCGCCGTCTCCCTTCCGCTGGGCGCGGGCCGACTGACCCGGGAGCACTTCGCCTGTCAGGACCCTCCCTCTCCATCGCAGGTCAAGGACTTGAGGCGATACGTACGGGGACAGCTGACCGAGGTGTCCGCCCAGGTGCGCGAGGTCGGCCCCCGGACGGTCGTCGCCACCTCCCGTACGTTCGACCAGCTGTCCCGACTGTGCTCTCCGGACGGTGACGGGGGCACGGCCGGCGCGCGGCGACTCCACCGCACCCCGCTGCGGCGCGCGATCAAGCGGCTGAAACGTCTGCCCGCCGCCGACCGCGCCCGGCTGCCCGGCATCTCGGCCGCACGCTCGGCCCAGGCCCTGGCCGGCGCGATCGTCGCCGAGACCGCCATGCGCACCATGGAGGCCGACCCCGTCCTCATCTGCCCCTGGGCGATCCGCGAAGGCGTACTCCTCCAGGCGTTCGAGAGCCCCGACGGCACGCGAGTCTCTGCCGCGTCGGCCGGGGCATGCCTGACAATGCCTTCGGGATGACCACAAGGCCCTGCCGGGTTGACGGGCCGGCCGAAAAGATCGTGGAAAGATCGCCGACTTCGGCGCGGCGCGCAGTCGCGGGGGAGAAGTGCCTCCACCTCATCGCCATGTCTCCGAGTTGGGCGATCCGCCTGATCAGGGGATCCACGAGCATATGGCGTCCGCGGGCAAGAATGCTGGGCTACGCGTTCACCCACCTGGCGGGTGAACAGCGGGCTGGACGGGTAAAGGTTCGTGCTCTTCTGTTTTCGTCACCATTGGAGGGGCAGCGGCCTTTCATGGACCATTCGAAGGCACCGGTGCTCGAAGCGCTCGCGGCCTATCACGCCGAGCACCAGACCTCTTTCACTCCTCCTGGGCACAAGCAGGGGAGGGGCGCCGACCCGCGAGTGAGAGCTGTGCTGGGCGATGCGGTCTTCCTGTCCGATGTCCTCGCGGTGAGCGGACTTGATGACCGGACGTCGTCGCACGGTGTCCTTGCTGAGGCGCAGGCTCTGATGGCGGACGCCGTGGACGCCGATCACACCTTCTTTTCCACGTGCGGCAGTTCGCTCTCGGTCAAGGCCGCCATGCTCTCCGTCGCGGGCCCGCACGAGACGCTGATCGTGGGGCGGGATGCGCACAAGTCCGTCGTTTCGGGGCTCATCCTTTCCGGGGTGCGTCCTATCTGGGTCGATCCCCAGTGGGATCCCGAACTGCATCTCGCGCACCCGCCGGCCAGCGAGTCCTTCAGGACCGCGTTCCGAGAGCATCCTGAGGCCAAAGGCGCCTTGGTCACCAGCCCCACCCCGTACGGCACCTGCTCCGATCTCACAGCCATCGCAGCTGCCTGTCACGAGCACGGCAAACCGCTGATCGCCGACGAAGCGTGGGGCGCGCACCTGCCGTTCCACCCCGATCTGCCGACATGGGGTATGGACGCAGGTGCGGACGTTTGCGTCACCTCCGTGCACAAGATGGGCTCGGGGCTGGAGCAGAGCTCCGTGTTCCACCTGCAAGGTGACCTGGTCGACCCGCACGTGCTCAGCGCCCGCGAGGACCTGCTCGGAACGACGAGCCCTTCCAGCCTCATCTATGCCGCTCTGGACGGCTGGCGGCGGCAGATGGTGGAGCACGGACGTGCCTTGTACGACGACGCCCTGTCCCTGGTCGCGGACGTACGGTCGCGCATCGCGTCGATCGACGGTATGCACGTGCACGGCCGGGCGGATTTCTGCGGGCCGGGACGCGCCTTCGACATGGATCCCCTCCAGGTCATCGTGGACATCACCGGCCTGCGCATCTCGGGATACGGCGCGGCGGACTGGTTGCGTCAGCACCACCGCATCAATCTGCACCTGAGTGATCACCGTCGTATCAGTGCGCAGTTCTCCCACGGAGATGACGAGCGGTCGGCGGAACGGCTGCTCGCCGCACTTGAGGATCTTGCCCAGCACGCCGAAGAGCTGCGGCCCGCCCCTGAGGTCCGTGTTCCCAGTCCGGCCGAGCTGCGGCTGGAGCAGGTCATGCTTCCTCGCGACGCCTTCTTCGGTCCCACCGAGCAAGTGCCGTGGCGGCGGGCGGCGGGGCGCGTCAGTGCAGAGATGTTGACCCCGTATCCGCCAGGCATCCCCGCAGCGCTCCCTGGAGAGCGGCTCTCCGACGAAGTCCTGCATTACCTGCGCAGCGGGGTTGACGCCGGAATGGTGGTCCCGGACGCGGTGGACAGCGAAGTGCAGAGCGTACGCGTCGCCGTGGAGGAATGAGGACGTGCCCGTACCCCGAGAACGCACCACGCGCCCGAGCTCGCCTGTGCTCTCCGCCCTGCACGACCGGATCGCACACGAGGTGACCGCCCGAGCGTCCCGGCTCTGGGACGTCGCCCTGGCCCTGCACCGAGAGCCCGAGCTCGCCTTCGAGGAACACGCTGCGGCCGCGTTGTTGTCAGGGGAGCTGGAGCGCTCAGGTTTCGCCGTGACCCGTGGGGTGGCGGACATGCCGACCGCGTTCGTCGCTGAAGCAGGCGACGGGAACCGGCCCCGTGTCGCGCTGCTGCTGGAGTACGACGCACTGCCCGGACTGGGGCATGCCTGTGGCCACAATCTGATCGCGGCAGCCGGGCTCGGTGCCGCGCTCGCCCTGAACAGTGCCCTTCGCGAAACACCCGGCCGACGGCTGCCCGGCACGGTCATGGCGGTGGGGACCCCGGCCGAGGAAGGCGGCGGAGGAAAAGTCGCACAGGTGGCGGCCGGTGTCTTCGACGAGGTCGACGCCGCTTTGATGTTCCACCCCGGCGTCAACGACTGGGTCCGAGCGCCTCTGACCGCCCAGGTCCAGGTACGTACGGTCTTCCACGGACGCGCCGCCCACCCCACCGGGAACCCGACCGAGGGCATCGACGCCCTCGCCTCCCTCATCCAGTTGTTCGGCTCGCTCAACGTGCTGCAGCGGCGGCTTCCGCCCGGATCCCACATCCAGGGCATCATCACGGACGGCGGCCGGGCCACCAACATCGTCCCGGAGCGCGCAGAGGCGCTGTTCGGCCTCCGCGCGGCCACCACGACTGCATTGGACGCTCTGGTGCTGGAACTCACCCGGTGCGCGGAAGGCACCGCTGCTGCCACCGGCACCGCGGTGGAGACGTCGCCTACCACCACCGGCTACCACCACTTCCGCGACAACGCCGTGCTCTCCGATCGCTTCGCCGAGCACCTCCGCGAGGTCGGTATCGGCCTCGGAGAACCCACACCGGGGGTGTACCTGGGCTCCTCCGACATCGGCGATGTGAGCGCGGTCGTTCCTGCCATCCACCCCTTTGTGGCCATTTTGGGCCCCGAGCATGCGGACCACACAACCGAATTCGCCACCGCGGCGGCAAGTCCTCGCGCGCGTCGGGTGATGCTCGCAGCGTCGCGTGCCCTGGCATCCACCGCCGCGGACGTCCTCGGAGAGCCAGGGCTCGCCGACCGGGCTTGGACGCGACAGCGGGAAGAGACAGCCGCAGACGCGTGAACGGGCCGCCCTCGGCCCGTGGTCGACGGGGCTTGCCTGCGACCAAAACGTGGCTTACGTCCCGTAATTTCGCCGCGACGTGCTGGACACCGCTGCCTTCCGGCAGTCCGGAGGTCGGCCTGGCACAGTACGTCTGCCTCTGCGGCAAACTGAGACAGTCTCCCAACACCACCTGCATGCTGGTGACCGTCGCAGGTCACCAGCAGAGGCCGGGCCCACCCTGCTCACGCGACAGGTCCCGTACCCGGCAGCGGTGTCTAGGGGTCGGCAACGTCTTGTGCGCTTGTCAGACATGATTGCTTCCACCGCTTCATGACGAAGGCCCGGGTCGGTGGCCTCGAGCCTCCTTAGCTCCATGTGCGCCCCGCTCGCTGGAGACCGGCTCGTCCCTCACCGCCGCCGACCACGCCAACCCCTCATCAGCGCCTCGGGCAGTACGCTCCACCAGACCTGCACGGTCCACCTCGCACCCACCGCCGACCTCCTGCTGAACGTGTCTCGGCGGGCCCGCCCGCGTGAGCGCCGGGCCCGCCGGTGGGGCGGTCAGTAGGCGTAGAAGCCCGACCCCGTCTTGCGGCCGAGCCGGCCCGCGTCGACCATGCGCTGGAGCAGCGGGGGAGCGGCGTACAGCGGCTCTTTGTACTCGGCGTACATCGAGTCGGCGACCGAGGCCACGGTGTCCAGGCCGATGAGATCCGCGAGCTTCAGCGGGCCCATCGGGTGGGCGCAGCCCATCTCCATGCCGTTGTCGATGTCCTCACGGCTCGCGATGCCCGACTCGAACATCCGGATCGCCGAGAGCAGATACGGGATCAGCAGCGCGTTGACGACGAAGCCGGACCGGTCCTGGGCGCGGATCGGGTGCTTGCCCAGCACGTCCTGCACGACGGCCTCGGCGCGCGCAATCGTCTCGTCCGACGTGGTCAGCGCCGGGATCAGCTCGACCAGCTTCTGGACGGGGGCCGGGTTGAAGAAGTGGATGCCGATGACCCGGTCCGGGCGCGAGGTCGCGACGGCCAGCTTCACCAGCGGGATGGAGGAGGTGTTGGAGGCGAGGATCGCGTCCTGCCGGGTCACCACCTGGTCCAGGACCTGGAAGATCTCCGTCTTGACCTGCTCGTTCTCCACGACGGCCTCGATGACGAGGTCGCGGTCGGCGAACTCCCCGAGGTCGGTGGTGAAGCTGAGGCGGCCCAGGGTCTCGTCCCGCTCCTGCTCGGTGATCTTGCCGCGTTCGGCGGCCTTCGAGAGGGAGTTGTGCAGCCGGGTGCGGCCGATCTCCAGCGCCTCGCCGGTGGTCTCGGCGACCTTCACTTCGAGGCCGCTGCGCGCGCACACCTCCGCGATACCTGCGCCCATCTGGCCACAGCCCACCACCCCGACGCGTGCAATGTCGGCCATAGAGTCCGTCACCTCGTGCCTTTCGATGTTCTCCGCATTGCAGGGTCCCGTGTGATTCCGGTGCCCGCTTCGACCCCCCGACGTTACTCCGCGAGCCCACCCCCGTGATCTGCGGGTCATCCGGCTACGGACGGGCATGATCCTGTTACGTACAGCTAGGGGGTGGTGGTCGACGTGAAGGGACGAGTGTGGCGCATGCGACGTACAGGAATGACCCGGAGATCGCTCGTGGCGGGTGCGGCCGGACTGGTGGCGGCGATGACGACGGGCGGCGACGCGGCCGCCTGGCAGCAGGGCCGGTCGGTACGGAAAGGAGGCGGCGGCGAGGACCGCTTCGCGCGGGGTGAGCTGCGCGGGGTGTGGGTCGCCACGGTCGCCAACCTGGACTGGCCTTCCCGCAAGGGCCTGACGGCGGCGGCCCAGGAGGCGGAGCTCGTCGCCCACCTGGACCGGGCCGTCGAGCTGCGGCTCAACGCGGTGGTGCTCCAGGTCCGCCCCACTGCGGACGCCCTGTGGCCCTCCCCGTACGAGCCGTGGGCCGACTGCCTCACCGGGGTCCAGGGCAAGGACCCCGGCTGGGACCCGCTCGCCACCGCTGTCCGGGAGGCACACGACCGGGGCCTGCAGCTGCACGCCTGGTTCAACCCGTACCGGGTGGCGAACCACACGGACCCCACTCGCCTCACCGCCTCCCACCCGGCCCGGCTCCACCCCGAGTGGGTCCTGCCCTACGGCGGGAAGCTCTACTACGACCCGGGTCTGCCGGAGGTCCGCCGCTTCGTCCAGGACGCCATGCTGGACGCCGTGCGCCGCTACGAGATCGACGCGGTGCACTGGGACGACTACTTCTACCCGTATCCGGTGGCGGGTGAGGCGTTCAAGGACGACGCCACGTACGAGCGGTACGGGGCGGGCTTCCCGGACAAGGCCGCCTGGCGCCGCGACAACGTGGACCGGCTGGTGCGCGAGATGGGTGAGCGGATCCGGGAGACCCGGCAGGGCGTCCGGTTCGGCATCAGCCCCTTCGCCGTCTGGCGCAACGCGTCGACCGATCCGCTCGGCTCCGACACGCGCGCCGGCGTCGAGACCTACGACGACCTGCACGCCGACACCCGTAAGTGGGTCAAGAAGGGGTGGATCGACTACATCTGCCCGCAGATCTACTGGCACATCGGCCTCGCCGCCGCCGACTACGCCAAGGTCCTCGCCTGGTGGAGCGGGACGGTGCGGGGAACGGGCGTGGGTCTGTACGTGGGGGAGGCGCTGTACAAGGCCGGTGACCCCGCCCAGCCCGCGCCATGGCAGGATCCGGCGGAGCTCTCCCGCCACCTCACACTCGCCCGGGACCATGAGGAGGTCGGCGGGCACGTCTTCTTCTCCGCCAAGCATGTGGCGGCGGACCGGATCGGCGCGATGGCCCGGGTGGTCGCCGACCACTACCAGGACCGGGCGCGCGCGCCGCGCTGACCGCGGGCGTGAGGAGGGGGCTGGGGCCGCTCGTGCCCCAGCCCCCGCTCGTGCCCAGCCCCCGGGTTCCTCCTACTGCGGCAGCCGGCCCCGGGGTGCCTCGATGTGCTGGACGACGCTGTCGGGGCCGGGGGACATCAGATGTTCGTGGCCGTCGGGGAAACGGAGCCGGTACGGAGGGGCGCCCCCGTCCCCGAGCACTTCGATGATCTCTGCGACCCGGTCGTGCTGTCCCACGGTCCTGCCGTGCATCAGCAGCCGGTCGCCCGCGTGTGCCTCCATCGGGAGTGACCTCCTCACGGTGACGGGTCCGCCTGTCCGTACGGCCAAGTCTATGACCGTACGGGCTCCTTTTCCCCTGCTGAACGCGGCGCCGCCCGGCCCCGGCCCCGGAGCCCCGTCCGCTGGGTGGCCGCGATGCACACGACCACCGCCACCGCCGCGAGGGGAGCCGCCGCCGGCACCTCCTCGCCGAGCAGCAGGAAGGCCCAGGACAGGGTGAGGAGCGGTTGCGCGAGCTGGAGTTGGCTGGCGCGGGGCACGCCGATCCGGGCCATGCCCTTGTACCAGACGTACAGCCCGAAGAAGGTCGATCCGGCGGCCACCCAGACCAGGCCGAGGACGCCGTGCGCGGTGAGGTGGACCGGTTCCAGCGGCAGGGCCACCGTGCTGCCCGCCACCGCGAGCGGCAGGCACAGGATCAGCGCCCAGCCGATCACCTGCCACCCCGGCATCACCCGGGCCAGCCGGCCGCCCTCGGTGTACCCGGCCGCGCACACCAGCAGCGCCCCGAGCAGATACAGGTCGCCCGCGGCCAGGGCGCCGCCGCTCTGCTGCACGGTGAACCCGATGACGACGGCCGCACCGGCCAGGGCCGCGACCCAGAACGTGCGGGAGGGGCGCTCCCCGGTACGCAGCGACCCCAGCACCGCGGTCGTCAGCGGCAGCAGCCCCACGACGACGGCCGCGTGCGAGGTGGTTGAGGTCTGCAGGGCGAGGGTCGTCAGCAGCGGGAACCCGATCACCACACCGCCCGCCACCACCGCGAGCCCGCCCCAGTGGCGGCGTGCGGGCACCGGTGCCCGGGCCGCCAGCAGGAAGCAGCCCGCGATCAGGGCGGCGAGCGTGGAGCGCAGGGCGACGAGGGACCAGGGGCCGAAGCTCTCCAGGCCCCAGGCGGTGGAGGGGAAGGTGAGCGAGAACGCCACGACGCCGAGCGCGGCGAGCAGGGTGCCGCGCAGGGCGGGGGAGGGGATCTTCGCGGTGGGGTGCGGGGCGCCCGTACCGTCCGGCGGGGACGTTTCCGTACCCACGACCGCTATCGGGCCGGATGCGGTAGCGCTATCCTGTGCTCTCATGCAAGAGCGTAGCAGCGTCGCCGAACTGGTCACTTCCCTACGGGCCGAACTCAACCGCTACTCACCTGGTGGGAAGCTGCCGTCCAGCCGTGCGCTCGTCGAACGTTTCCGGGTCAGCCCGGTCACCGTCTCCCGGGCCATCGCCCAGCTCGTCGCCGAAGGGCTCGTCACCACCCGCCCCGGCTCCGGCGCCTTCCGGGCAGAGCCCCGCGCCGGGGTCCCCGCCCCCGGCGACACGTCCTGGCAGGAGGTGTCACTGAGCGGCGACGGCGGGCCCGAGGCCGTGCCCCGTACCGTCGACGCCTCCGGGGTCCTGGCCACCCTCGCCGCACCCCCGCCCGGCACCATCGAGTTCAACGGCGGCTACCTCCACGCCTCCCTCCAGCCCGAACGGGCCCTGGCCGCCGCCCTCGCCCGGGCCGGCCGCCGCCCGGGCGCCTGGGGCCGCCCGCCCACGGACGGGCTTCCCGAACTGCGGTCCTGGTTCGCCCGCGAGATCGGCCCGGCCCTCTCCGGCGCCGACGTCCTGATCACCGCGGGCGGCCAGAGCGCCCTGGCCACCGCCCTGCGCGCCCTCGCCCCGCCCGGCGCCCCGGTCCTCGTCGAGTCGCCCACCTACCCCGGCATGCTCGCGGTCGCCCGCGCCACGGGGCTGCGCCCGGTTCCCGTCCCGATGGACGCGGACGGGGTCCGGCCCGAGCTGCTCGCCGATGCCTTCCGCGCCACCGGGGCCCGGGTCTTCGTCACCCAGCCGCTCTTCCAGAACCCCACCGGAGCCACCCTCGCCCCCAACCGCAGGCCCGAGGTCCTGGCGATCGCACGGGGGGCCGGCGCGTTCGTGATCGAGGACGACTTCGCCCGGCGGCTCGTCCACGAGGACGCCGGACCGCTCCCCGCGCCGCTGGCGGCCGACGATGCCGACGGGGTGGTCGTCCACGTCTGCTCGCTCACCAAGGTCGCCTCACCCAGCCTCCGGGTCGGCGCGCTGGCCGCCCGGGGCCCGGTCCTCGAACGCCTCCGAGCCATCCAGGTCGTCGACAGCTTCTTCGTACCGAGGCCGCTCCAGGAGGCCGCGCTCGAACTCGTCGGCTCCCCGTCGTGGGGCCGCCACCTGGCCGCGGTGTCGGTGGAGCTGCGGAGCCGCCGTACGGTGATGGCCGCCGCCCTCCGCGCCGAACTGCCGGAGTTCTCCCTGCCCCACGTGCCGGCGGGCGGCGGCAGCCTCTGGGCCCGGATCCCGGCGACCGGGGCGGGAACGGGCCCCGACGAGACGGCCGTCGCCTCCGCCGCCCTGCGCGCCTCGGTAGCCATCGCCCCGGGCAGCCCGTACTTCTGCGCCGAACCCCCGGCCGGCCACGTACGGCTGAGCTTCGCGGCGGTCTCCGGAGCGGCCGAGATCGCGGAGGGCGTGCGCCGGCTCCGTACGGCGTACGACGGTCTCCGGCCCCCGGCGCCGTCCGGCGGATGACCGCAGGCGGTCATGGCCTCTTGACGCCCTCTTGACCGGACAGGCGTTCGGCACCACGATCCGGCCATGACGCATCCGGCCATGACGCATCGGGTCACCCTGGTCGCGGCGGCGCGCACCTCTCCCCGCCTGGCCGAGCGCTTCGACGACGACCGGCCGCTCGACCAGGCCGGCTGGCACGAGGTGCAGCTCGTCGCCCATACCCTGGTCCCGCTAGGGGCGGCGGAACTGCGATACTGCTCGCCCACCCCGCGCAGCCGTGCCACCGGCGACGCGTTCGGCTACGCCCCGATGGCCCAGCCCGCCCTGCGCGACTGCGACATGGGCCGCTGGCGCGGCATGACCCTGGCCGAGGCCGCGGCCCGCGAACCGGCCGCCGTCGACGCCTGGCTCGCCGACCCGGGCAGCGCCCCGCACGGCGGGGAGTCCCTCCTCGGCTTCATCGGGCGGATCGGGGGCTGGCTGGACACCCGTCCGGCCTGCGACGGGTTCATCGTCGCGGTCGCCGAACCGGCCGTGGTCCGCGCGGCCCTCGTCTACGCGCTGAACGTGCCGCCGACGGCGTACTGGAACATCGACGTCCGCCCGCTCTCCACGATCACGCTCGCCGGCGCGCCCGGCTGCTGGAGCCTGAGCCTGGAGTCCGGCATCCGCTGACCCCGACTCCGGCCGGGCCCGCCCTTCCCTCCAGTCCGACCAGTCGGTACGTTGCGGGGGCATCGGTCCCGCGACATACCGAAGGAGCCCACGTGCCGCAGATCCACGGTCACTGCGATGAGCGGTTCGCCGACGTCCGGGACGCCTTCGAGGAGAACTTCACGGCCCGCGGCGAACTGGGCGCGGCGCTCACCGTGCTCGCCGACGGCATCTCCGTGGTGGACCTCTGGGGCGGCTGGGCGGATGAGGCCCGCACCCGCCCCTGGGAGCGGGACACCCTGGTCAACGTCTGGTCCACGAGCAAGGGACCCACCGCGCTCTGCGCCCACATCCTCGCCGACCGGGGCCTCCTCGACCTGGACGCCCCCGTGGCCACGTACTGGCCGGAGTTCGCGGCGAACGGCAAGGAATCCGTACGCGTACGCCACCTCCTCTCGCACCGCTCCGGCGTCGCGGGAATCGGCGCCCCGCACACCCTGGACGAGCTGTACGACTGGGAGCTGACCTGCGCCCGGCTCGCCGCCACCGCGCCCATGTGGGAGCCGGGGACCCGGTCCGGCTACCACGCGATCTCGTACGGATTCCTCGTCGGCGAGGTGGTCCGCCGGGTCAGCGGGATGCGGCCCGGCGAGTTCCTCCGGCAGGAGATCACCGGCCCGCTGGGCATCGACTTCACCTTCGGTCTCCCGGAGAAGGAGACCCACCGCCTCGCCGAGCTCGTCCAGGAACGCACCGACCGCGCCGCCCAGGCCGCCCTCCTGGCCCGGATGGAGCCGGTGGCCGTCGCCTCCCTGCTCAACCCGCCCACCGGCCGGGCCGCCGCCAACACGCCCGCCTGGCGCGCCGCCGAGATCCCCGCCGCCAACGGCCACGGCACCGCCCGCGCGGTCGCCGCGCTCTACGGGATCCTCGCCGGACGCGGCTCCATCGGCGGCCACCGGATCCTCTCCGAGCAGGCCGCCGAACGTGTCCGCGAGAGCCAGGGCGCCTGCCGCGACCTGGTCCTCGGCGACGCCTTCACCCACGAGACGGAGATCGCCCTCGGCCTCTGGCTGAGCGGAGGCAACCGCTCCTACGGACCCAACCCGCGGGCGATGGGCCACGACGGCGCGGGCGGTTCCTGCGGCCTGGCCGACCCGGAAGCGGGCATCGCCCTCGGGTACGTGATGAACCGGATGGGCTCCGGCGTGGCCGACGATCCCCGCAAGACGGCCCTGGTCGAAGCGGTCTACGGGGCCCACCGGAGCGCCGACCGAGGGTGACCCGGTGGTGGGTGGGACGCACCGTTCCACTGCGCCGACCCAACCCGGGTTTCGCCTGTGGTTGCCAGGAATGTGAGGATGTCACCATGACAACCAAGGTCTACTTCGACATCACCATCGACGACGCGCCCGCAGGGCGGATCACGTTCAACCTGTTCGACGACGTCGTCCCCAAGACGGCGGAGAACTTCCGCGCGCTCGCCACCGGTGAGAAGGGCTTCGGCTACGCCGGCTCGTCCTTCCACCGCGTCATCACCGACTTCATGCTCCAGGGCGGGGACTTCACCCGCGGCGACGGCACCGGCGGCAAGAGCATCTACGGCGAGAAGTTCGCCGACGAGAACTTCAAGCTCAAGCACGACCGCGTGGGCCTGCTCTCGATGGCCAACGCCGGCCCGAACACCAACGGCTCGCAGTTCTTCATCACCACGGTGCTCACCCCGTGGCTGGACGGCAAGCACGTGGTCTTCGGTGAGGTCGCCGACGACGACAGCCTGGCCCTGGTCCGCAAGATCGAGGCGCTCGGCTCCTCCAGCGGCCGCACCCGCGCCAAGGTCACCATCGCCGAGTCCGGCGTTCTCTGACCGAAGCGGGGCCTTCGGGCCCGGCAGCCCGGGATGCCGCACCGCGGCGCGTGCCGTATCCCGGTATCCCGGCAGACAGGAAGCCCGGCCGACGCATCGCGTCGGCCGGGCTTCCCGGGTCTCTCCGTCGGCCGCGGTCAGTTCGACCGGGCGGCGCGCTCCGCGTTGCGCTCCTTGATGCGGGCGGCCTCCTTGCGGACCTCCGCCTGGGTGGCCCGCTCCTTTTCGAGCCACTCGGGCATCTCGTCCTTCAGGGCGTCGACCTGCTCGGTGGTGAGGGCGTCGGTGATCCCACCGCGGGCGAGCCCCGCGATGGAGATGCCGAGCTTCGCCGCGACCACCGGACGGGGGTGCGGCCCGGTGCGGCGCAGCTCGACCAGCCACGCGGGCGGGTCGGTCTGGAGGGCGTTGAGCTCGGTGCGCGAGACGGCACCCTCCTGGAACTCGGCGGGGGTGGCCTGGAGGTACACACCCAGCTTCTTCGCCGCGGTGGCGGGCTTCATGGTCTGGGCGGTCTTGTGCGACGTCATGGGTCCAGGGTATCGACCACAGGACATACCTCCGACCACTGACCGCCGACCGGTGGCCGACCACCGGCGGGGCGGCCGGTAGCCTGGATCCGTGACAGGCTCGGACACCCCCTCATCCTTCAGGCTCGCGTACGTCCCCGGCGTGACGCCGACCAAGTGGGTGAGGGTCTGGCACGAGCGGCTGCCCGGCACCCCCCTGGAGCTCGTCCAGGTCCCCGCGGCCGAGGCCTCGCGACTGCTCGCGGACGACGGTGCGGAGGCCGGGCTCGTACGGCTCCCGGTCGACCGGGACGTGCTCAGCGCGATCCCCCTGTACACCGAGACGACGGTCGTGGTGATCCCCAAGGACCACGCCGCCACGGCCGCGGAGGAGGTCACGCTCCCCGATCTGGCGGACGAGATCGTCCTGCACCCGCTCGACGATCTCCTCGACTGGGAAACGCTCCCCGGCCGCCCCGCGATCGAGCGCCCGGCCACCACGGCGGACGCGATCGAGCTGGTGGCGGCGGGCGTGGGCGTGCTCCTCGTCCCGCAGTCCCTGGCCCGCCTGCACCACCGCAAGGACCTCACCTACCGGCCGGTCCCGGAGGCCCCCGAGTCCCGCGTGGCCCTGGCGTGGCCGCAGGAGGAGCCCACCCCCGATCTGGTGGAGGAGTTCATCGGCATCGTCCGGGGGCGCACGGTCAACAGCACCCGCGGCCGTGCGGCCACACCGCCGCAGCCGTCGGCGAAGGAGAAGGCGAAAGCGAAGGCCAAGAGGGCCGGCACGGCCGCCGGCACCGGTCGCAAGCCCGCCCCCGGCGGGAAGCAGAGCGGCACGGGCCGCCGCGCGGGCGCCCCCAAGGGAGGCAGGGCCGGCGGCCAGTCGGGCGGCAAGCGTGGGAAGCCGCGCGGCCGCTAGAGCCGGGCGCGCTCTCTCCTTAAGTCCCCCGCGTCCCGACGTCCCGTCGAACGGATCCCCCGGTCGGCGTCCCAGCAGGTCACGGGGTGGGAATTCCCGGAAATGCGTCACTTCCCCGGCAGCGGTGGTGGCCGCCGCCCCCGTGCCGCAGGGGCGTCGTCAGCCGGCCGCTGCGGTCGGTTCCGTACGGGGGCGGGAATGCACATACGAGCCGTGACGAGGACGCTCGTGAGGTCGCCACCGCCGGGGGTACCGCGGCCGGAACGCTGACGGCGGCGGGCACCGGTTCCGCTGCCGCCGGCCCAGCAGACCCGGCGGCAGCGCCCAGCAGGTCGCGCCGCTCGCGAAGCGGTGACCTCGCCGAGGTCCGGTCGTTGCCGTCATGGTGGCCGGTGCGCTTCCCGGTAACCATGCGCCGTCTGGACCTTGCCGCCGCCCTGGTCACGGTCGTCGCCGCCGGTGGCCCTGCCCATGGAGCGCACGTCGTAAGCCCGGGGCGCGGTCAGCCGGTGGCGAGGAGTTCGAGCGTGTCGATCACGCGGTTCGAGAAGCCCCACTCGTTGTCGTACCAGGCGACCACCTTGATGTGGCGGCCGTCGACGCGGGTGAGAGCCGAGTCGAGGATCGCCGAGGCGGGATTGCCCGTGATGTCGGACGATACGAGCGCGTCGTCCGAGTACTCGAGTACGCCGGCGAGCGGCCCCTGCGCCGCGGTGCGGTACGCCGCCAGCACGTCCTCGCGCGTCACGTCGCGGGCGACGGTCGTGTTGAGTTCGACGATCGACCCCACCGGAACCGGTACGCGGATCGAGTCGCCGGACAGCTTGCCGTCGAGGTTCGGCAGCACGAGGCCGATCGCCTTGGCGGCGCCTGTCGTGGTCGGCACGATGTTGACGGCGGCGGCGCGGGCGCGTCGTGCGTCGCGGTGCGGGCCGTCCTGCAGGTTCTGCTCCTGCGTGTAGGCGTGCACCGTCGTCATGAAGGCGTGCTCGATACCGGCGAGGTCGTCGAGCACCTTCGCCAGCGGCGCGAGCGCGTTGGTCGTGCAGGAGGCGTTCGAGACGATCGTGTGCGTCGCCGGGTCGTACGCGTCGGTGTTGACGCCGAACGCGAGCGTGACATCGGCGCCGTCCGCCGGCGCGCTGACGAGTACCCTCTTCGCGCCCGCGTCGAGGTGGGCGCGGGCGGCCGCGGCCGACGTGAAGCGGCCGGTCGCCTCCAGCACGATGTCGACGCCGAGCTCGGCCCACGGCAGCCGCGCCGGTTCGCGCTCGGCGAGCACGGTGATGCGACGGCCGTCGACGACGAGGGTGTCCCCGTCGACGCTCACCGGGCGCCCGAGCCGGCCGGCCGTGCTGTCGTACGCGAGCAGCCGGGCGAGAGCGGCGGGCTCCGTCAGGTCGTTGACGGCGACGACCTCGATGGCGCTGTCGCGCTCCAGCAGTGCGCGCAGCACATTGCGTCCGATGCGGCCGAATCCGTTGATGGCGATGCGAGTCATGAGTGGTGTCCCTTCCGTTCCCCACCAGGCTCGCTCGCGGCCGACGCCGCTGACAGTGGCGGGATCGCCACGGTTCAAAAGGATCCCGCCACCGTCAGCGGCCCGGGCGCGCTATGCGCCGCGCGTGAAGGTGCGCCGGTACTCGCTCGGTGTGGTGCCGAGGATGCGCTGGAAGTGCAGCCGCAGATTCGCGCCTGTGCCGAGCCCGATGTCGCCGGCGATCTGCTCGACGCTCCGCTCCGAACGCTCCAGCAGTTCGCGCGCCACGTCGATGCGGGCGCGCATCACCCATTGCATCGGTGTGTAGCCGGTCTCCTCGACGAAGCGTCTGGAGAACGTGCGCGGTGAGACCCCCGCCTGCCGCGCGAGGGTGTCGAGGGTGAGGGGCTCGCCAAGCCGGTGCAGCGCCCACTCCCGGGTGGCGGCGAACCGCTCGCCGAGCGGCTCGGGCACGCTGCGCAGCACGTACTGCGCCTGACCGCCGCTCCGGTAGGGGGCCGCGACGAGCCGCCGGGCCGCGTGGTTGGACGCGGCCACCCCGAGGTCGCCGCGCAGGATGTGCAGGCACAGGTCGATGCCGGAGGCGGCACCGGCCGAGGTGAGCACGCTGCCCTCGTCGACGAACAGGACGTTCTCGTCGACCCGGACGAGCGGATGCCTCGCCGCGAGAGCCCGCGTGTAGTGCCAGTGCGTCGTGGCCCGCTTGCCGTCGAGCAGCCCCGTGGCGGCGAGCGCGAAAGCGCCCGTCGAGATGGCGGCGAGCCGCGCGCCCCGGTCATGAGCGCCGATCAGCGCGTCGACGACGGCCTGCGGCGGGTCGTCGCGGTCCGGGAACCGATAGCCGGGGACGAAGACGATGTCGGCCCACTCCAGTGTGCGCAGACCGTGTGCCACGGAGTACGACAGGCCGTCGCCACCGGTCACGAGACCGGATCCGGCGCCGCACACCCTCACCTCGTACGGCATGCTCGCGCGGGTCGTGAACACCTGCGCGGGGATCCCGACGTCGAGCGGCTTCGCACCCTCGAGCACGAGGACGGCGACGTGATGCGGGGGCGGGGCGGGCACGGGGAAGAGGGTACGCGGGGTGCGGCGCCGGCTGTAACGACCGCGCCATCCGGCCCAGGTGGGCAACGGTGCTCGGCATGGGCCCCGGCAGGCGTATCGGCAGGTGGTTCGTGGGTGAGATCACGGTCACGGGCGAGTACGCATCGCTGGCGCACTATCGCGTACGCATCACTGGCTCACTGTTTCGACTGCGTGGCGGAGACGTTGACGAAGATCGCCGATGGAAGCCATCCGGTCTGTGAGGTCGCCGAAGGACGGCTGGTCTGGTCGTGAAACGAGGGCCTCACCGTCAGCCACGGCGCCACGTCGCGCGGCGCGTGAACTCGCGCTGGACGTCCGGTGCCTGAGCCTCCTCCCTCGGGCCCCGCTGCCCGGACACCGACCACTGATTGCATAAAAGTGCGGCGCTGCGTATAGTCATGCCATCGACAAGGAGGGTTCCGATGGTGGTACGCGCAGCGGTGGCAGGGGCGAGCGGATACGCCGGCGGTGAGCTGCTCCGACTCCTGCTGGCGCATCCCGGCGTCGAGATCGGTGCCCTCACCGGACACTCCAACGCCGGACAGGTGCTCGGCTCGCTCCAGCCGCACCTGCGGCCCCTGGCGGACCGGGTGTTGGAGCCCACCACCGCCGAGGTCCTCGCCGGGCACGACGTCGTCTTCCTGGCGCTGCCGCACGGGCAGTCCGCCGCCGTCGCCGAGCAACTCGGGGACGAGGTGCTCGTGGTCGACATGGGGGCGGACTTCCGGCTGAAGGACGCCGGTGACTGGGAGAAGTTCTACGGGTCCCCGCACGCCGGTACCTGGCCCTACGGGCTGCCCGAGCTGCCGGGCGGGCGGGCCGCGCTCGCCGGGTCGAAGCGGATCGCCGTGCCCGGGTGCTACCCGACCGCCGTGTCCCTAGCGCTCTTCCCGGCGTACGAAGCGGAGATCGCCGAACCGGAGGCCGTCATCGTCGCCGCTTCCGGCACCTCCGGGGCGGGCAAGGCGGCCAAGCCGCATCTGCTCGGCTCCGAGGTCATGGGCAACATGACCCCGTACGGCGTCGGCGGCGGGCACCGTCACACGCCCGAGATGATCCAGAACCTCAGCGCCGCCGCCGGCGAGCCGGTCACCGTCTCCTTCACGCCCACCCTCGCCCCCATGCCGCGCGGCATCCTCGCCACGTGCAGCGCGAAGGCGAAGCCGGGCGTGAGCGCGGCGGCCCTGCGCGCGGTGTACGAGAAGGCGTTCGCGGACGAACCGTTCGTTGACCTCCTGCCCGAGGGGCAGTGGCCCGCCACCGCCGCGGTGTACGGCTCCAACGCCGTACAGATCCAGGTCGCCCACGACCCGGCCGCCGGACGGATCGTGGTCATCTGCGCCATCGACAATCTCGCCAAGGGCACCGCGGGCGGCGCCCTGCAGAGCATGAACATCGCCCTCGGGCTTCCCGAGGACACAGGTCTGACGACGATCGGAGTGGCACCGTGAGCGACGAGCGCGCCGCCGCCGGGCTGCGGCGGGCCACGAAAGCCGCGCCGCTGCGCTGCGCGGTCGGAGAAGCGAACAAGGAGATGCAGTGAGCGTCACGGCAGCACAGGGATTCTCGGCGGCGGGCATCGCCGCGGGGATCAAGGAGAGCGGCAACCCGGACCTGGCCCTCGTGGTCAACCACGGGCCGCGTCGCGCCGCCGCGGGCGTCTTCACCTCCAACCGCGTCAAGGCAGCCCCGGTGCTCTGGTCGGAGCAGGTCCTCAAGGGCACAGAGGTCACCGCCGTCGTCCTCAACTCCGGTGGCGCCAACGCCTGTACGGGCCCCAAGGGGTTCCAGGACACGCACGCCACCGCCGAGAAGGTCGCCGAGGTGCTGGAGGGCCACAGCGCCGGCGAGGTCGCCGTCGCCTCCACCGGGCTCATCGGCATCCTGCTCCCCATGGACAGGCTGCTCCCCGGCATCGAGCAGGCCGCCGCCGCCCTCAGCGAGCACGGCGGTGAGAAGGCCGCCATCGCCATCAAGACCACCGACACCGTGCACAAGACGGCCGTCGCGGGCGGCGAGGGCTGGACCGTCGGCGGCATGGCCAAGGGCGCGGGCATGCTCGCCCCCGGCCTCGCCACCATGCTCGTCGTCCTGACCACCGACGCCGATGTCGAAGCCCCCGCGCTGGACGCCGCCCTGCGCGAGGCCACCCGGACCACCTTCGACCGGGTCGACTCCGACGGCTGCATGTCCACCAACGACACCGTGCTGCTGCTCGCCTCCGGCGCCAGCGGCATCACCCCGGAGCAGGGCGACTTCGCCGAGGCCGTACAGGCCGTCTGCGCCGACCTCGCCCGGCAGCTCATCGGCGACGCCGAGGGCGCCTCCAAGGACATCCGGATCGAGGTGGTCAACGCGGCCACCGAGGACGACGCCGTCGAGGTCGGCCGGTCCATCGCACGGAACAACCTCCTCAAGTGCGCGATCCACGGCGAAGATCCCAACTGGGGTCGTGTCCTCTCCGCCATCGGCACCACGAAGGCCGCCTTCGAACCGGACCAGCTCAACGTCGCCATCAACGACGTCTGGGTCTGCCGGAACGGGGGGGTGGGGGAGGACCGCGACCTCGTCGACATGCGCTACCGGGAGGTCAAGGTCACCGCCGACCTCGCCGCGGGCACCGAGTCGGCCGTCATCTGGGCCAACGACCTCACCGCGGACTACGTCCACGAGAACAGCGCGTACAGCTCATGAGCGCCGCGCGGAAGCACACCGCACTCCCGAAGGCGCAGATCCTCATCGAGGCGCTGCCCTGGCTGACCCGGCACAACGGCAGGACCGTCGTCATCAAGTTCGGCGGCAACGCCATGATCGACGAGGAGCTGAAGGCCGCCTTCGCCCAGGACGTGGTCTTCCTGCGGCACGCCGGGCTCAAGCCCGTCGTCGTGCACGGCGGCGGCCCGCAGATCAGCGCCCAGCTCGACAAACAGGGCCTGGTCAGCGAGTTCAAGGCGGGGCTCCGGGTCACCACCCCCGAGGCCATGGACGTCGTACGGATGGTGCTCGCCGGACAGGTCCAGCGCGAACTGGTCGGCCTCCTCAACCAGCACGGCCCCCTCGCCGTCGGCATGACCGGCGAGGACGCCCACACCATCACCGCCACCCAGCACCGGCCCACCATCGACGGCGAGTCCGTCGACATCGGCCGGGTCGGCGAGATCACCGCCATCGACACCGGGGCCATCCAGGCGCTGCTCGACGACGGCCGCATCCCGGTCGTCTCCTCCATCGCCCGCTCCGCCGACGACCACCACGTCTACAACGTCAACGCCGACACCGCGGCCGCCGCGCTCGCCGCCGCCCTGAACGCCGAGACGCTGATGGTCCTCACCGATGTCGAGGGGCTGTACGAGGACTGGCCCAACAGCGACGACGTGATCAGCCGGCTGACCGCCAGTCAGCTGGAGAAGCTGCTGCCCGAACTGTCCAGCGGCATGGTCCCCAAGATGCAGGGGTGTCTGCACGCCGTGCGCAACGGCGTCGAGACGGCCCGGGTCATCGACGGCCGGGTCCAGCACTCGATCCTGCTGGAGATCTTCACCGACGAGGGCATCGGCACGATGGTCGTGCCGGACGCCCCCATCGACGTACACGGAGTACCTGGACAGGGGGAATCATGACCGGCGCAGCAGCCGCTGGACTCACTTCGCGCTGGCAGGGCGCGCTGATGGACAACTACGGCACGCCCCGCCTGCCGCTCGTCCGCGGCGAAGGCGCGTACGTCTGGGCCGAGGACGGCACCCGCTACCTCGACTTCGTCGGCGGCATCGCGGTCAACGCCCTCGGCCACGCCCACCCGGCCGTCGTCGAGGCCGTCTCCACCCAGGTCGCCTCCCTCGGCCACGTATCGAACCTCTTCATCGCCGAACCGCCGGTCGCCCTCGCCGAGCGGCTGCTCCAGCTCTTCGGCCGCCCGGGACGGGTCTTCTTCGCCAACTCCGGCGCCGAGGCCAACGAGGCCGCCTTCAAGATCGGCCGGCTCACCGGGCGCACCCACATGGTCGCCACCGACGGCGGCTTCCACGGCCGGACGATGGGCGCGCTCGCCCTCACCGGCCAGCCGGGGAAGCAGGAGCCCTTCCGCCCGCTGCCCGGTGACGTCACGCACGTTCCGTACGGGGACGTCGACGCCCTGCGCGCGGCGGTGACCAACGACACCGCCCTGGTCATCATCGAGCCGATCCAGGGCGAGAACGGTGTCGTCGTCCCGCCCAAGGGCTATCTGGAGGCGGCCAGGGAGATCACCCGGGCGACCGGCACCCTGCTCGTCCTGGACGAGGTCCAGACCGGGATCGGCCGCTGCGGCCAGTGGTTCGAGCACCAGGCCCACCAGGGCGTCGAGCCGGACCTCGTCACCCTCGCCAAGGGGCTCGGCGGCGGCCTCCCGATCGGCGCGACCGTCGCGTTCGGCCCGGCGGCCGACCTGCTGAAGCCGGGTCACCACGGCACGACGTTCGGTGGCAACCCGGTCGCTTGTGCCGCCGGACTCGCCGTCCTGGACACTCTCGCGGCCGACGGCGCGCTCGACAACGTCAAGCGGCTCGGCGAGAAGATCCGCGACGGCGTCGAGGCGCTGGGACACCCGCTGGTCTCCCACGTCCGCGGCAGTGGCCTGCTGCTGGGTATCGTGCTCACCGGACCCCTCGCACCGCAGGTGCAGCAGGCGGCCCAGGGAGCCGGCCTCCTGGTGAACGCGCCCGCCCCCGATGTCGTACGGCTCATGCCGCCGCTGATCATCGGTGACGCGGAGGTGGACGCGTTCCTGCGGATCCTGCCGAGCGCTCTCGACGCGGCACACGGGGACGGACGATCCGGAGCATGACCCTCCGGAGAATGAGGCGACGACGATGACCGAGGCGCAGGAGACCGAGCACGGCGGACCGTCCGTGCCGCAGACCCGCACCGCCCGCCACCGCCGGATCGTGGACATCCTGAACCGGCAGCCGGTCCGTTCGCAGAGCCAGCTGGCCAAGCTCCTCGCCGACGACGGGCTGAGCGTCACCCAGGCGACGCTCTCCCGCGACCTCGACGAGCTGGGCGCGGTCAAGATCCGCAACACCGGCGGCGAACTGATCTACGCGGTGCCGAGCGAGGGCGGATTCCGCACCCCGCAGGCGCCGCTGGGCGGCTCGGCCAAGGAGGAGCGGATGCGCAGGCTCTCGGCCGAACTGCTCATCTCGGCGGAGGCCTCGGCCAACCTGGTGGTGCTGCGTACGCCGCCGGGCGCCGCGCAGTTCCTCGCCTCGGCCATCGACCAGGCCGAACTGCACGACATCCTCGGCACGATCGCCGGCGACGACACGCTGATGCTCATCAGCCGCGACCCGAACGGCGGCCAGGCGCTTGCCGACCATCTGCTGAGGCTCGCTCAGAACGACCGGTGACCTGCGAACTAGTAGCGCGTGATCGCGGTCGGGCCCGCGCTGGTCCCGACCGCGATGTGCGGTTCGCGCGCCGGGTCCGCCCAGGCCAGGATCTGAGCCATGGCGTCCGCAGGGACGGAGACACACCCGGCCGTCGCCCCGCGCCCGTTCACATGCAGGAAGATCCCGGCGCCCCGGTTGCGTACGGGACGGTCGTAGTTGAAGCCGATCACCAGCGCGTGGGCGTACTGCGTGCCGTACGACACCAGATGCTCGGCCTCGTCCGCCCGGCAGTCGGCGGGGCGCGGTTCCACCCAGCGGTTGTACGACGCCGAGGCGTTGTCCTGGCACCACCAGGAGTCCTCGTTCACCCTGCGGTACGCGTACCGCGCCCCTGCTGGGGCCTCCTGGATGCCGAAGGCGTACGGCAGGTCGTACAGGCCGGTCGGGGTGGTGCTGGTGCCCTGCTCGCGGGTGGCGCCATCGGCCAGCCCGTTCGCCCCGAACCGGGCCGGCGCGGACCCCGCCGCCACCCACCTGCCCCCGCGCCGCTCCCACCAGGTCACCGTGCCCGTCGTGGATGTGGTGTCCGGGGCCTCGGCGGTGATGAGCTGGGAGCCGCCGCCCGTCTCCGACAGCCGGTCCGGCAGCGGAGGGGCGTCGGAGGGGCCGGCCCCGAGGGAGCCGAGGGACAGGGTGAGGAGTACGGCGAGGGTCAGCAGAGGTCGGCGCATGCTCCGGACCGTACGGCGGCCGCGGGCGACGGCCCACCGGACCTGCTCCGTACGGCCCAGCGGCCCACTCCGCGAGCGGCGTCCCCGGAGAGGGCTTCTCCCGCCCCGCGGTCTCGGCCGGCGCGCTGATCGCCGCGACCGGAACCGGCGACACGCTCACCTCGTTCGCCGCCGAGCGGCCGGTCCGTGCCGCCCCGACCGCTCGAAGTGTGGTGGCTCGCGAAGGCCGATCGCTCCGCGCCACCACGCCTGACCAGCGTCTTTGACAAAGCATACGGACCACTGCATAGTTATACCCATCAGTGATTGCACCGTAAGGAGAAACCCGTGACCGAGCGCGTCGTACTCGCCTACTCAGGCGGCCTGGACACCTCCGTCGCCATCGGCTGGATCGCCGAGGAGACGGGCGCCGAGGTCATCGCCGTTGCCGTGGACGTCGGCCAGGGCGGCGAGGACCTGGACGTCATCCGCAAGCGCGCGCTCGCCTGCGGTGCCGTCGAAGCCGAGGTCGCGGACGCCAAGGACGAGTTCGCCGAGGAGTACTGCCTCCCGGCGATCAAGGCCAACGCCCTCTACATGGACCGCTATCCGCTGGTCTCGGCCCTCTCCCGGCCGACGATCGTCAAGCACCTCGTCGCCGCCGCCAGGAAGCACAACGCCGGGATCGTCGCCCACGGCTGCACCGGCAAGGGCAACGACCAGGTCCGCTTCGAGGCCGGTATCTCCGCGCTCGGCCCCGACCTGAAGTGCATCGCCCCGGTCCGCGACTACGCGATGACCCGGGACAAGGCGATCGCCTTCTGCGAGGAGAAGAACCTCCCGATCGCGACCACCAAGAAGTCCCCGTACTCCATCGACCAGAACGTCTTCGGGCGGGCCGTCGAGACGGGCTTCCTGGAGGACATCTGGAACGCGCCGATCGAGGACATCTACGAGTACACCTCCAACCCGGCCACCCCGCGCGAGGCCGACGAGGTCGTCATCTCCTTCAAGGAGGGCGTGCCGGTCGCCATCGACGGCCGTCCCGTCACCGTCCTCCAGGCGATCCAGCAGCTCAACGAGCGGGCCGGTGCCCAGGGCATCGGCCGGATCGACATGGTCGAGGACCGGCTCGTGGGCATCAAGTCCCGTGAGGTGTACGAGGCGCCCGGCGCGATCGCGCTGATCACCGCCCACCAGGAGCTGGAGAACGTCACCGTCGAGCGCGAGCTGGCCCGCTACAAGCGGCAGGTCGAGCAGCGCTGGGGCGAGATGGTCTACGACGGCCTGTGGTTCTCCCCGCTGAAGCGGGCCCTGGACGGCTTCATCAACGAGGCCAACCAGCACGTCACCGGCGACATCCGGATGACCCTGCACGCCGGCCGCGCCGTCGTCACCGGCCGGAAGTCCGACGAGTCGCTGTACGACTTCAACCTCGCCACCTACGACTCGGGCGACACCTTCGACCAGTCCAAGGCGCAGGGCTTCATCGAGCTCTTCGGTCTCTCCTCGAAGATCGCCGCCAAGCGCGACCTCGCCTGACCCTCCCTCGTTGTACAGCCGCCTCCCCGTCCGCACGCGGCAGGGAGGCGGCCGCATATCCGCACCTTGCCTTCGCTTTCGTCTTTGCCTTGGCCTTTGCCTTTTGAGGAGCACGCAGTGAGCAGCAACAACGGTGACGTCCGGCTCTGGGGCGCGCGTTTCGCCGACGGACCGGCCGAGGCGCTGGCCAAGCTGTCGGCCTCCGTCCACTTCGACTGGCGGCTCGCGCCGTACGACATCGCCGGCTCCCGCGCCCACGCACGCGTCCTCAACAAGGCGGGCCTGCTCACCGAGGACGAGCTGACCCGGATGCAGGACGGCCTCGACCGGCTCGAAGCCGATGTCGCGGACGGCTCCTTCACCGGGACCATCGCCGACGAGGACGTCCACACCGCCCTGGAGCGCGGACTCCTGGAGCGCCTCGGCCCCGACCTCGGCGGCAAGCTGCGGGCCGGCCGGTCGCGCAACGACCAGATCGCCACCCTCTTCCGGATGTACCTGCGCGACCACGCCCGGATCATCGGCGGCCTCATCGCCGACCTCCAGGGCGCGCTGGTCGGCCTCGCCGAGGCCCACCCGGACGTGGCGATGCCCGGCCGCACCCACCTCCAGCACGCCCAGCCGGTGCTCTTCGCCCACCACGTGCTCGCCCATGTGCAGTCGCTGTCCCGGGACGCCGAGCGGCTGCGCCAGTGGGACGAGCGCACGGCCGTCTCCCCGTACGGCTCCGGCGCGCTCGCCGGCTCCTCGCTCGGGCTCGATCCGGAGGCGGTCGCCGCCGACCTCGGCTTCGAGCACGGTTCGGTCGCCAACTCCATCGACGGCACCGCTTCGCGGGACTTCGTCGCCGAGTTCGCCTTCATCACCGCGATGATCGGCGTCAACCTCTCCCGGATCGCCGAGGAGGTCATCATCTGGAACACGAAGGAGTTCTCCTTCGTCACCCTCCACGACGCCTTCTCCACCGGCTCCTCGATTATGCCGCAGAAGAAGAACCCGGACATCGCGGAGCTGGCCCGGGGCAAGTCCGGCCGTCTCATCGGCAACCTGACCGGCCTGCTCGCCACGCTGAAGGCCCTCCCGCTCGCGTACAACCGCGACCTCCAGGAGGACAAGGAGCCCGTCTTCGACTCCTGCGACCAGCTCGAAGTCCTGCTCCCCGCCTTCACCGGCATGATGGCCACCCTCACCGTCAACCGCGAGCGCATGGAGGAGCTGGCTCCCGCCGGCTTCTCGCTCGCCACCGACATCGCGGAGTGGCTGGTCCGGCAGGGCGTTCCGTTCCGGGTCGCGCACGAAGTCGCCGGCGCCTGCGTCAAGGAGTGCGAGCAGCACGGCATCGAGCTCGACGAGCTCACCGACGAGCAGTTCGCCTCGATCTCCGAGCACCTCACCCCGGAGGTCCGCACGGTCCTCAACGTGCGCGGCGCCCTCGCCTCCCGCAACGGCCGGGGCGGAACGGCCCCCTCCGCCGTCGCCGTACAGCTCGCCGAGGTGAAGAAGGACCTGGAGGCCCAGAACGCCTGGGCGACCGCCCGCCGGTAGGGGTACCGCGTCGCGTGCGTACGCCCGCGCGCCCGGGCGGCGTACGTACGGTGTCGTCGCAGGTGTACGAGAGGTGTCGCGGGCTACGTTGACCGGGGTAGGAGTATCCGCAACCGACCCCGAGGAGCCCGCGATGCCCTTCACCGCCCTGGCCACCGCGACGACCCCGACCGCCCACATCGGACTGGGCCTCGCAGCCGTCGGCAGGCCCGGATACATCAACCTCCACCGCGACCAGGACTTCCCCGGGGGCCGGGACGTGGAGGACCTGCGCGCCCGTACGCACGAGTTGCTGGACGCGGCGTACGCGCAGGGCGTCCGCTACGTCGACGCGGCCCGCTCCTACGGCCGCGCCGAGGAGTTCCTGGGCGAGTGGCTGGACGCCAGGCCCTCCTTCACCGACCTCGTCGTCGGCTCCAAGTGGGGGTACACCTACACCGCCGACTGGAGCACCGACGCCGAGGCGCACGAGGTCAAGGACCACGGCCTCGCCACCTTCGAGCGCCAGCGCGCCGAGACCCGCGAACTCCTCGGCGACCGGCTCGACCTCTACCAGATCCACTCGCTCACCCCCGACAGCCCGGCCCTCGCCGACAAGGAGCTCCACGAGCGCCTGGCGGCCCTCGCCGCCGAGGGGGTCGCCGTCGGCTTCTCCACCAGCGGCCCCGCCCAGGCCGACGCCATCCGGGCCGCGCTCGCGCTCACGGTCGACGGCAACCCCCTCTTCCGTACGGTCCAGGCCACCTACAACGCCCTGGAGACCTCGGCCGCGCCCGCCCTCGCCGAGGCGCACGACGCCGGGCTCACGGTGATCGTCAAGGAGGGCATGGCCAACGGGCGCCTGGCCGGGGACGAGGCTCCCGCCGTGTTCCGCGAGATCGCCGCCGACGCGGGGGTGGGCGGCGACGCGGTGGCCCTGGCCCTCGTCCTGCACCAGCCCTGGGCCGGGGTCGTCCTCTCGGGCGCCGCCACCGTCACCCAGCTCGCCGGGAACCTGCACGCCGCCGTCGTCGACCTCGACGAGGAGCAGCGGGCCCGGCTGGACGCCCTGGTGGAGGAGCCGGAGTCGTACTGGCGCCACCGCGCGGCCCTTCCCTGGCACTGAGAGGGAAACCGCGCCGCCTCAGGAGCTCGTCAGGACGACGAGCTCCTGAGTCGCCCGGGTCATCGCGACATACCGGTCGACCGCCCCCTCGACGCCCTCGCCGAACGCCTCCGGGCCGACGAGCACCACCAGGTCGAATTCGAGGCCCTTCGACAGCTCCGGCGTCAGCGAACGTACCCGGGGCGTCGCCCGGAACGTGGGATCGCCGATGACACACGCGATCCCCTCGGCATGTGCGGCGAGCCACGCGTCCAGGACCGCATCCAGGTCCGCTGCCGAACCGTGGACGACCGGCAGGCCGCCGGAACGGATCGAGGTCGGCACGTTGGCGTCCGGCAGCACCGCCCGGATCACCGGCTCGGCCTCCGCCATGACCTCCGCCGGTGTCCGGTAGTTGACGGTCAGGGAGGCCAGGGCGACCCGGTCGAGCCCGACCCGCTCCAGACGCTCCCGCCACGGTTCGGTGAACCCGTGCCGGGCCTGGGCGCGGTCCCCGACGATGGTGAAGCTCCGGGACGGGCACCGCACCAGCAGCATCTGCCACTCGGCGTCGGTCAGCTCCTGCGCCTCGTCCACGACGATGTGCGCGAACGGTCCCGCCAGCCGGTCCGGTTCGGTACCGGTGGACGCGGCCGGGTCGACCAGGGTGTCCTTCATGTCCTGGCCGTGCAGCATGACCAGCGCGCCCTCGCTGTCGGCATCGGCGTCGGCGAGGGTCTCGTCCGCGAGCAGCGCGTCGATGACCTGGGCCATGCCCGCGCGTTCCGCGGCCAGGGCTGCGCTGTGCCGACGCCTGCGCCGCCACGCCTCGGGGTCACCGACCCGCTGCCGCGCCGCGTCCAGGACCGGCAGGTCGGAGACCGTCCAGGCCTGTGCGTCCGCGCGCTGCAACAGCCGCACCTCGTCCCGGGTGAGCCAGGGGGCGGCCATGCGGAGGTACGCGGGGACCGACCACAGGTCCCCGACGATTTCGGCCGCGTCCAGCAGGGGCCACGCCCGGTCGAAGGCGGCGGCCAGTTCCCTGTCCTGCCCGAACGCCTTCCGGAGGAGGTCCGGAGAGACGTCGTCACCGTCGTGCTTCTCCACCAGGAGCGTGAGCAGCTCCTCCCAGACCTGGTCGCGCGCGTCGTTGTGTACGGCGCCGGGTCCGGCGGCTTCGAACGCCACGGCCCAGTCGGCCGCGCCCAGCCGGACCTCGGACCAGGGGGTCGTGACCGTCATGGACCCGGTGGGCGGCTCCTCGTAGAACCGGACCGCCGCCTCCACCGCCTTCACCAGCTCCGCCGACGCCTTCAGCCGGGCCACCTCCGGTTCGGCCTCGGCCGCCGCCGTGCCCCCTTCCTCCACCAGGTCCCGCAGGGTGCAGGTCCTGACGCCCTCCTCCCCGAGACTCGGCAGGACATCGGCGACGTACCCCAGGTAGGGCCGGGACGGGCCGACGAACAGGACGCCGCCCCGCCGGTGGGCGAGGCGCGGGTCCGAGTACAGGAGGTACGCCGAGCGGTGCAGGGCGACGACCGTCTTTCCCGTACCAGGCCCGCCGTCCACGACGAGCGCACCCCGGGAGCTCGCGCGGATGATGGCGTCCTGGTCGGCCTGGATGGTGCCCAGCACGTCGCGCATGCGCTCCGAGCGGTTGGAGCCCAGGCTGGCGATGAAGGCGGACTGGTCGTCGAGCGCGGCATGCCCGGCGAAGGCGTCCGGGGCGAACACCTCGTCCCAGTAGTCGCTGATCCGGCCGCCGGTCCAGCGGTATCGGCGGCGGCTCGCCAGACCCATCGGGTTGGCGTGGGTGGCGCCGAAGAACGGCTCGGCGGCGGCGGAGCGCCAGTCGACCAGCAGCCGGCGGCCCTCGCTGTCGGTGAGGCCGAGCCGGCCGACGTACACGGGTTCGGAGCCGTCCTCGGCGACCATACGCCCGAGGCACAGGTCGAGCCCGAAGCGGCGCAGGGTGCGCAGGCGGGCGGTGAGCCGGTGGATCTCCGCGTCCCGGTCCAGCGCCTGCCGGCCCTTGCCGCCGGGCGCCCTGCGCTCGGCGGCAAGGCGGCCGGTCAGCTCGGCGATCGACTCGTCGAGGGTCCGGGCGATGGCCGCGAAGTGCTGCTCGTCGTCGGCGATCAGGGCCGGGCCGGCCTTGGGGGAGAGGTGATCGGGGAGGCGGAAAGCGCTGGTGGGGAGGGGGTTCACGGCGTCCGTTCAGTCGTGGAATGTCTGGGAACAGGGTCGGCGGGAAGGGCCCCGTCTGAACTCCGGCCGTCGATTCTGCGGCATATGGGGGGCCTTGCGGCAAGACCCCCCATGCGCTATATGTTGAGAGTGGCAAGGAGTGGGTCCACCTCCTGCCGCCCCCGCCCGCCGCCCGATGGATTCCAGGCTCCTCGCGGCACACCTCACACACCGAGTGCAGGACCCTGGATCGCGCACCCCCTCAATGAGACAAGCTTGTCTCACTTGGGTTAAGCTCGTCTCATGACTCTCGACCGTGAGCAGGTGCTGCGCAGCGCCGCCGCCCTGCTGACCCACAAATCGACCGCCACCATGGACGAGGTCGCCAAAGCAGCCGGTATCGGCCGCGCCACCCTCCACCGTCACTTCGCCGGACGCGACGCGCTGGTGAAGGCGCTGGAGGATCTCGGTATCCAGGAGTTCGAGGCGGCCCTGGACGCCGCCCGGCTCGACGAGGGCACCTCCGAGGAGGGGCTGCGCCGCCTCATCGCGGCCGTCGAGCCCAGCGCCGGCCTGCTCTCGTTCCTCGTCACGGAGAACCAGCTCTTCGAGGGCGACCAGGTCAACGAGGGCTGGAACCGGGCCGACGCCCGGGTCTCCGCCTTCTTCCGCCGCGGCCAGGAACGCGGCGAATTCCGTATCGACCTCACCCCCGCCTGGCTGACCGAGGCCCTCTACGGGCTCATCGGCACCGGGGCCTGGGCCGTCCAGGTCGGACGGGTCGCCACACAGGACTTCCAGTACATGATCGTCGAGCTGCTGCTCGGCGGAGCCCGCCGGAGCGTGGAGCAGTGACCAGCATCGACCAGCACCCCAAGACCACGGACGAGGTACGCCGCCCCGGGCGGTGGATCGCGCTCGCCGTGCTCGTCCTCGCCGTGCTGCTGGTGGCCGTCGACGCCACCGTCCTCGGCCTCGCCACCCCGTTCCTCAGCGAGGACCTCGCTCCCACCGGCAACCAGCTGCTCTGGATCGGTGACGTCTACTCCTTCGTCATCGCCGGTCTGCTCGTCTCGATGGGCTCCCTCGGCGACCGCATCGGCCGCAAGAAGCTGCTGCTGGTCGGTGCCGTGGCGTTCGGCGCGGTCTCCGTGCTCAACGCGTACGCGACCACGCCCGAGATGATGATCGTGGCCCGGGCGCTGCTCGGTGTCGCGGGCGCCACCCTGATGCCGTCCACCCTCGCCCTGATCCGCAGCCTCTTCCACGACCCGCGCGAGCGCAGCCTCGCCATCGGGATCTGGGGTGCGATGGCCTCGGCGGGTGCGGCCGTCGGGCCGGTCGTCGGCGGATTCCTGCTCGAACACTTCTGGTGGGGTTCGGTCTTCCTGATCAACCTGCCCGTGATGGCCGTGCTCGTCGTCGTCGGCGTCAAGCTGATCCCGGAGTCCAAGAACCCGGCCCCCGGCCCGTGGGACATGCTCAGCGTCGGGCTCTCCCTGGTCGGCATGATCGGCATCGTGTACGCCATCAAGGAGACGGCCTCGCACGGGCTGGGCTGGGGGCCGGTGGTGGCGGCCTTGCTCGGCGCCGCCGCCCTCACCTGGTTCGTCCGCAGGCAGCTCCACCTGCCCGCCCCCCTGCTCGACATGAGACTCTTCCACCACCGGGGCTTCTCCGGCGCTGTCCTCGCGGACCTGCTGACCATCCTCGGCCTGTCGGGCCTGGTCTTCTTCCTCTCCCAGTTCCTGCAACTGGTGCAGGGCAGGGGGCCGCTGGAGGCGGGCCTGGCCGAACTGCCCGCCGCCATCGGCGCGGTGACCGCCGGTCTGCTGGCCGGATTCGCCGCCCGCCGGTTCTCGGTGCGCTCGGTCGTGGCGGGCGGACTCGGCGCGGTCGGTCTCGCGCTGGGTACGGTGACCCTGCTCGACCAGCACACCGGCTACCCGCTGCTCGGCTCCATGCTGCTGGTCGTCGGCGTCGGCGCCGGGTTCTCGTTCACCGTCACCGCCGACGTCATCCTCTCCAGCGTTCCGCAGGAGCAGGCCGGCTCGGCGTCGGCCGTCTCGGAGACGGCGTACGAACTCGGGGCCGCCCTCGGTATCGCCCTGCTCGGCTCCATCGTCACCGGTGTCTACCGCGACTTCCCGACTCCGGCGGGCATCCCCGCCGATGTCGCATCGGCGGCCCACGAGTCGCTCGGCGGCGCCGTCGAGGCGGCGACCGCCCTGCCCGCCGCCCAGGCGGGCCCGCTGGTCTCGGCGGCCCAGGAGGCGTTCGTCGACGGGCTGCGGTCCGCCGCGGGCGTCGGGTCGGCGGTGCTCCTGGCGGCGGCCTTCGCCGCGTGGTTCCTGCTGCGGGGCCAGAAGCTGGAGGACGGCATCGAGCACCCGTAGTTCCCGCACACGCAAGGGGGCCCGCGCCCGGCAGGGGCGCGGGCCCTTCCGCGGAACGGGCGCGGCAGGCTCTACGAGGTCAGGCCGCCTTGGCTTTCGTCGCGTACATGTCCACGTACTCCTGGCCGGAGAGCCGCATCACCTCGGACATCACCGAGTCGGTCACCGCCCGCAGCACATAGCGGTCGCGGTCCATGCCCTCGTACCGGGAGAACTCCATCGGCTCGCCGAAGCGCACCGTGACCTTGCCCGGCCGGGGCAGCCCGGCGCCGCCCGGCTGGAGCTTGTCGGTGCCGATCATGGCGAACGGGACCACGGGTGCGCCCGTCATCAGCGTCAGCCGCGCGATCCCCGTACGGCCCCGGTAGAGCCGGCCGTCGGGGGAGCGGGTGCCCTCCGGGTAGATCGCGAAGGCCTGGCCCTCCTCCAGCACCCGGCGCCCGGTCATCAGCGCCGCGACCCCGCCCCGGCCGCCGTCCCGGTCCACCGGGATCATGCCGCAGCCGGTGAAGAACCAGGCCATCAGGCGGCCCTTGAGCCCTTTGCCGGTCACGTACTCGTCCTTGCCGATGTAGAACACCGGCCGGTCGCAGCAGATCGGCATGATCATCGAGTCGATGAAGGTGAGGTGGTTGCCCGCGAGGATCACCGGCCCGGTCCCCGGAATGTTCTCCGCGCCCTCCACCTGTGGGCGGAACATCAGGCGCAGAATCGGTCCGAGCACTGCCTTGATGACCGTGAGACGGGACAACGGTTCCTCCGGTGTCGTGGCCGGGCCGGCCGGGGCGAGTGAGGTGGTACGGGGTGTGGTGCGCGGTGGTGTCCGGTGGTGCGAAGTGTTGGACTGTGCAGGTGAGGACGATACTCGCGGGTATGCACTGATCGCACATCGGGTTCACGGAGTGGATACGCGATGTTGACGTGTGTTTCCGCCATGTTCGCCCCTGATCCGCCCCGCGGACCCGCCCGGCTGCCTACGATCGGGCCCCGCCCGACAGATTCCAGGACAGAACCGAGCGAGGAGCACTCATGACGGAGCGTGTGCCCGGCACCCCCGGACGGCGGGCCCTTCTGGGCGCCGCCGTCCTCTCCACCGCCGCGCTGGGCCTGGCCGGTACGGCACAGGCACAGGCCGCCGAGCGGGGAAGCGGCGGCCACGGGCGCGGCCTCGGCTCGCTGCGGGACCTGCCCGTGCCGACGGTGATCGGCCACCGCGGGGCCAGTGGCTACCGCCCCGAGCACACCCTCGGCTCCTATCAGCTGGCACTCGACCTGGGCGCGCACATCGTCGAGCAGGACCTCGTGCCCACCAAGGACGGCCACCTGGTCTGCCGGCACGAGAACGACATCACCGCCACCACGGACGTCGCCGACCACCCCGAGTTCGCCGGCCGCAAGGCCACCAAGAAGATCGACGGCGTCAGCTACACCGGCTGGTTCACCGAGGACTTCACCCTCGCCGAGCTCAAGACCCTGCGGGCCACGGAGCGCATCCCCGGCAACCGCCCCGACAACACCCTCTACGACGGCCGCTGGACCATCCCCACCTTCGAGGAGGTCCTGCGCTGGGCCGACCAGGAGGGCCGCAAGCGCAGAAAGCCCGTCTGGCTGTACGTGGAGACCAAGCACCCCACCTACTTCCGGAGCCTGGGCCTCGGCCTGGAGGAGCCGCTCGCCCGGCTGCTGCGCCGCTACGGCCGGGACCGCAGGAACTCACCGCTCATCCTCCAGTCCTTCGAGCCGAGCTCCGTCCAGCGCCTCGCCCGGCTGGTGGACACCCCGCGCATCGTGCTGCTCTCCGGCCCGACGACCCGCCCCTGGGACTTCGTCGAGTCGGGTGACCCGCGCACGGTGGCCGACCTCGTGACCCCCGCCGGGCTGAAGTGGATCGCCTCCTACGCCCAGGGCATCGGCCCCACGCTCGACCTGGTCATCCCCAAGGACGCCGCGGGCCGGCTCACCACGCCGACCGCGCTGGTGAGGGACGCGCACGCGCGCGGGCTGCTCCTGCACCCCTACACGCTGCGCAACGAGAACAGCTTCCTGCCCGCCGACTTCCGGCGCGGGAGCGACCCCAACGCCTACGGTGACGTCTTCGGCGCCGCCGCCGCGTACTTCGCCACCGGCATCGACGGCATCTTCTCCGACCACCCGGACACCGCCCTGCTCGCCGCGGCGGACTTCGACGGGCGCTGAGCTCTTGCCGGTGCTGACGCGCGTAGCGGCTCGGCGTCAGCACCGGGCCCGTGCCTGCCCCGGTCGGGTGGTACCGGGCGCGCGGGGCAACCGGCCGGGCCGCCACCACGTTTGCCGGGACATGACGCTTCTCGATCATGGACCCGACCGGACCGCCGCCACCACCCTCGTCGTCCGCGCCTTACAGCCCCTGGTGCGGGCGGAGGCGAGAGCCGAGGCACCCGCCGCAGGGCTCGACCCCGCCGACCTCGAACAGACCGTATGGCTGCGGCTGCTGGAACGCCCCGCCGTGGCCGTGGCGCCCCGCGACCCGGCCCGCTGGGTGCGCGACACCGTCCGCGCGGAAGCCCGCAAGGGGCGCCGCACAGCCCGGCGGGAGCGCCCGTACGCCGGAACCGAACCCGCCGCCCCGGCCGCCGGCAGCCCGGAACGCGCCGCGCTCGGGGCGGCCGAACGCCGGGCGCTGCGCGCCGCGATGGCCCGGCTGCCCGGACGCTGCTCCCGGCTGCTTGACGCGATGCTGGCGCCCACCGACCCGACCTACCGCGAAATCGCAGGGGAGTTGGGTATGTCACAGGGGAGTTTGGGCCCCATCCGTTCCCGTTGCCTTGGATGTCTGCGCAGAATGCTGGCGGCGGAGGTTGTCGCCCCCGAACTGCGGGGAAGAGGGCGTTAGGCAACCGGGCGGACAGGTGAGCGGGAGGCGTGCACACATGGGCATGAGCGTGATCATCTCTGCGGCGACGGCACAGGACGTGGAGCAGATCTTCCGGCTCCAGTACCTCTGCTTCCAGCGCGAGGCCGAGCTGTACGACAACTACCGGATCGACCCGCTCGTCCAGAGTCTCGACACGGTACGCGGCGAAGTCGCCGACGACCTGGTGTTCGTGGCCCGCCTCGGCGACGAAGTCGTGGGCTCGGTACGCGGATTCACCGACCGGGACGGTACGGGCCGGATCGGCAAGCTCTGCGTCCACCCCCGGCTCCAGGGGCACGGGCTCGGCACCCGGCTGCTGAACGCGGCGGAAGCGGCCCTGGCGGCCGACCGCGCCGCCACCCGCTTCCGGCTGCACACCGGACACCGCAGCGAGAGCAACCTCCGGCTCTACCGGCGGGCCGGATACGCCCGGGTCGGCGACGCCACGGGTACGGACGGCGTCCGGCTCATCCTGCTGGAGAAGGAAGCGGCGGCCCAGGAGTTCGTGGCCAGCGCCTGACGGACCCCAGGGGGCGTCCCAGGGGTGTCCGGCGTCAGCGCTTCCTGGCGCGCCGCAGCCAGATCATCCCGGTGACCGGCAGGATCACCGGGATGAACAGGTACCCCATCCCGAAGTCCGACCAGACGGTGGAGTCGGGGAAGGCGGACGGCTCGGCCAGCGTCCAGGCACCGACGACGAGGACGCCCAGCAGCTCGGCGGCGCAGCACGCCAGCGCCGCCCGGCGGGCCCTCTCGCCGCCGCGCACCAGCGAGTACGTGATGAAGCCGTAGACGACGGCGGCCACGGCCGAGAGCGAGTAGGCGAGCGGCGCCCGGTCGAAGCCCCGGATCACCTCGACGATGGAACGTGAGGCCGCCGCGACGGTGAACACCCCGTAGAACCAGACGAGTACCCGGCCGGGACCGGTGCCCAGCTCGAAGGGCTGCTTGGCGGGGGCGGCGGGGGGCTGGTCCTGGCGCCGGCCGGTGTCACTCACGTCAGTTACCCCAGATGTCGTAGAGCCGTACTTCGAGGACCGCCAGCACGAGAGCGCCCGCCGCCACGGTCACCGAACCCCAGCGCGTGCGCTCGGACAGCGACAGGACACCGGCCGCCGGCACGGTCGCGAACGAGCCGATCAGATAGGCGATGAACACCGCCATCCCCTGCTCAGGCCGCTCCCCGCGCGCGAGCTGCACGATGCCCACCACCAGCTGGGCCAGGGCCAGCACGGTCACGACGGCCATCCCGATGAAGTGCCAGTCCTTCGTCGGCTGGTCCTTGTAGGCGGCGTGTCCGCACCAGGCGGCGAGGGCGAGCGCGGTCACGGCGACCGCGACCGTCAGGGCGTCAAGCATGTAGCGAGGGTATTACGGCCGCACCGCCCGCCCGCGTGCGGCCCCGCCCTGCCCCGGCCCGGCGCGAAGATCGTGGCCTTGGCCACAACGACCACCCGGGCCCGACCTGCGGGCGACCGCCCCCAGGGCCGTACGGCCTCCTCGCCCACCCCTGTAAGTGCAGGTCAGAGCCATGTGGTCGTACGTCGGCGAATCGCCCCGAAACGGTGCCGCCGACCATCCACGGCTGTCCGGAATGCGGACAGCCGGGTTCGTGGCCAGGCGTACGTCTGTTTTACTGGGGCCCATGACCACGACGAGCAGCCGCACCCTTGCGACCGAGGCGATCAGTACGCCCGGTGCTCGTTGTATGTGTCGAATGCGCGCCTTCTGAGGGCCCCCGCCTGAGCCTCGCGCCCCGAAGCGAGATTCGAGCCTGCGCCGTTCGCCCCCTGTGGAACGAGCCGCCCGAGCATGCGCTGTTCCCCGGCCGACCGCCGTACACAGCCGTGCTGAGACGTAGACCGGCCGACCAGCCCGAACCAGTCTCTTCAGACGTTTGCCCCGTGCCCGGCGGACACCCGCGCCGCGCACTCGACAGTGACGGAAACCCTGTGATCACCACGACAGGCCTCACGAAGGTCTACCAGTCGCGCGACCGTGAGGTCACCGCGCTCGACGGAGTGGACCTCCACGTCCGCGAGGGCGAGATATACGGCGTCATCGGACAGAGCGGCGCCGGGAAGTCCTCCCTGATCCGCTGCGTCAACCTGCTGGAGCGTCCCACCTGCGGCACGGTGACCGTGGCCGGCCAGGACCTCACCGCCCTCGCCGGACGCGGCCGCCGGGCGAGCGCGGAGCTGCGCGCGGCCCGCACCCGGATCGGGATGGTCTTCCAGCACTTCAACCTGCTGGACTCGCGCACCGTCCTGGACAACGTGGAGCTCCCCCTGGAGATCCTCGGCGCCTCCGGCCAGGAGCGCACCCGCAAGGCCAAGGACCTCCTCGACCTGGTCGGCCTCGCCGACAAGGCGAAGGCCTACCCCAAGCAGCTCTCCGGCGGCCAGAAGCAGCGCGTGGGCATCGCCCGCGCCCTGGCGGGCGACCCCAAGGTGCTGCTCTCGGACGAGGCGACCTCCGCCCTCGACCCCGAGACCACCCGCTCCATCCTCCAGCTGCTGCGCGACCTCAATCAGCAGCTGGGCCTCACCATCCTCCTGATCACGCACGAGATGGACGTCGTCAAGACGGTCTGCGACTCCGCCGCCCTCATGCAGCGCGGCCGGATCGTGGAGTCCGGCACGGTCGGCGGACTGCTCGCCACGCCCGGCTCCGAGCTGGCGAGCGAGCTGTTCCCGGTCGGCGGGACCGCCTCCGGGCCCGGCCGTACGGTCGTGGACGTCACCTTCCACGGGGACGCCGCCACCCAGCCGGTGATCTCCCAGCTCTCCCGGACGTACAACATCGACATCTCGATCCTCGGCGCCGCGATGGACACGGTCGGCGGCAAGCAGATCGGCCGGATGCGCATCGAGCTGCCCGGCCGGTTCGAGGAGAACGTCGTCCCCATCGGCTTCCTGCGCGAACAGGGCCTCCAGGCCGAGGTCGTCGAGGACGGGAACGGCCCCCGCGCCCGCGTCGCGACCGCCGAAGCCGTCGTACCGGAGCAGACCCCCGCCGCGATCACCAAGGAGGTCGTCAAGTGACCTGGTCCGAAATGCAGCCCCTGCTGACGCAGGGCACCTTCGACACCCTCTACATGGTGCTGTGGTCGGCGTTGGTCACCGTCCTCGGCGGACTGCCGCTCGGCGTGCTGCTGGTCCTCACCGACAAGGGCGGACTGCTCCAGAACACCGCGGTGAACAAGGTCATCGGCGTGATCGTGAACATCGGCCGCTCGCTGCCGTTCATCATCCTGCTGATCGCCCTGATCCCCTTCACCACCTGGGTCGTCGGCACCTTCATCGGCCCCACCGCGATGATCGTCCCGCTCGCCGTCGGCGCCATCCCGTTCTTCGCCCGGCTCGTGGAGACGGCGATCCGGGAGGTCGACCACGGGCTCGTCGAGGCGGTGCAGTCCATGGGCGGCTCCATCCCCACCATCGTCCGCAAGGTGCTCCTGCCGCAGGCCCTGCCCTCGCTCGTCTCGGGTGTCACCACCACCCTCATCGTGCTCATCGGCTACTCCGCGATGGCCGGTGCGGTCGGCGGCGAAGGGCTCGGCTCCAAGGCCGTGACCTACGGATTCCAGCGCTTCGACAACCAGTTCATGCTGATCACCGTCGCACTCCTCATCGTGCTCGTCAGCGTGATCCAGCTGATCGGCGACATCGCCGTCCGGTTGCTGGCCCGCCGCGGCCGCACCGCCTCCTGAGGCCGACAGCCCCCTGACTTTCCGTCCCCATCAAGCCCGAACTCCTTGTCCGGGTGCACCACCACCACAAGAAAGAGGCACTTTTCGTGCGCAAGAACATCAAGATCTCCGCAGCCGTCGCTTCCGCCGCCGCCCTCGCCCTGGGTCTCAGCGCCTGCGGCACGGACTCCGACCCGGCCGCCAGGAGCGAGAGCGGCGCGAAGGCCGACACCTCCAAGGCCCTGGTCGTCGCCGCGTCCCCGACGCCGCACGCCGACATCCTGGACTTCGTCAAGAAGAACCTGGCGGAGAAGGAGGGCCTCAAGCTGGAGGTCAAGGAGTTCACGGACTACGTCCTGCCGAACACCGCCACCCAGTCCGGCCAGGTGGACGCCAACTTCTTCCAGCACAAGCCCTACCTGGACGACTTCAACAAGAAGAACGGCACCACCATCGTTCCGGTCGTCAACGTGCACCTGGAGCCCCTGGGTCTCTACTCCAAGAAGATCAAGGACCTCAAGGACATCAAGGCCGGCCAGACCATCGCCGTCCCCAACGACACCACCAACGGCGGCCGCGCGCTTCAGCTGCTCGCCGAGAACGGCCTGATCACGCTCAAGGACGGCGTCGGCACCGCCGCCAAGCTGAGCGACATCACCGACAAGAAGGGCCTGGAGTTCAAGGAGCTGGAGGCCGCCACCGTGCCCCGCGCCCTGAACGACGTGGACGCCGCCGTCATCAACGGCAACTACGCCCTGGAGGCCGAGCTCTCCCCGGCCAAGGACTCCCTCGCCCTGGAGAAGGCCGAGGGCAACCCGTACGCCAACTTCCTGGCGGTCAAGGACGGCAACGAGAAGGACCCGCGTGTCGAGAAGCTGGCCGAGCTCCTCAACTCCGACGAGGTGAAGAAGTTCATCGAGGACACCTACAAGGGCTCCATAGTCCCGGCCTCCAACGCCCCCGCCACGTCCTGACCCCCGCCAAGTCCTGACCCCCATCAGGAACTTGACCGACGGAGCCCCGCCCCTTCCCCCGGGAAGGCGCGGGGCTCCGTCGTGCGGACCCGCCCATGCACAACGCGGATGCGATGCTGCATGCTGTGCTTTTACCCGGTCTTCTGCATGGAGCTGCGCATGACTACCACCTTTCCGTCCATCTCCATCAGCACGGACAGGTTGGTGATGCGCCCCTTCGAGATGGCCGACATCCCCGCGTACATCGAGATGATGAACGACGAGATGGTCACGGCCTGGACCGACGGACCGAACCCCTACACCCAGGTCGACGCCGAACGCTGGGTCCGCAGAATCGCCCCCGGGGAACGCACCTCGGGCCACGGCATCGCCCTCGCCGTCACCGAGTTCCTCACCCAGCGGCTCGTCGGCAGCGTCCAGCTCCTCAACACCGACTGGCGGACCCTGGCCACCGAGGTCCGCTACATCACCGCCCCCTGGGCCCGCGGTGAGGGGTACGCCACCGAATCCGTGCTGGCCGTCGCCGAATGGCTCTTCCGCGATCAGGGCTTCGAACGCATAGAGCTGCGCACCCCCGCGGACAACACCGCCTCCCAGCAGGTCGCGCAGAAGCTCGGCTGCATCAGCGAGGGCGTCCTGCGCAACGCCCGGATCGCCCGGACCCGGACCGAGAACGGCACCGACGGCGGCTGGACCGACATCCGTACCGACCTGATCGTCTGGGGCCTCCTCCCCGAGGACCTCGAAGGCGTCGCCGAGCAGCTGGCCGACGCCGGCGGCTACGGCACGTACAACGACTGGAACTGACCCCCCACCGGCTGGAGGTGCCTTGCCGAGGCCACCGGCAGGACACCGGTCCGGACCAGGTACTCTCACCCCTGCCCGCCACCGCAGGGCAGCCCCGCCCCCTCCGACACCCCAGGAGACAGACGACGATGGCCGACCGGGTCACGGTGATCGGCTGGGACGGCTCGCCACTGACCAGAGCGGCCACGGCCGCGCTCTCGGCCGCCACGCTCGTCGCGGGCGCCGCCCACCACCTCGCCCTGCCCGAAGTGCCCAGGAGCGCGGAGCGCATCCGCCTCGGCAGTGTCGACCTGGCCGCCCGCCGCATCGCCGGCCACCGCGGCAGCGCCGTCGTCCTCGCCGACGGTGACCCCGGCTTCTTCGGCGTCGTCCGCACCCTGCGCGCCCCCGAGCACGGCCTCGAAGTCGAGGTCGTCCCCGCGGTCTCGGCCGTGGCCACCGCCTTCGCCCGGGCCGGAATGCCCTGGGACGACGCCCAGATCGTCGTCGCCCACCCCCGCACGCTGCGCCGCGCGGTCAACGTCTGCCGGGCCCACCACAAGGTCGCCGTCCTCACCTCGCCGGGCGCGGGCCCCGCCGAACTGGCCCTCCTCCTCGAAGGCATCCACCGCACCTTCGTGATCTGCGAGGAGCTCGGCACCGACCGCGAACGCGTCACCGTCCTCACCTCCGACAAGGCCGCCGACCACGCCTGGCGCGACCCCAACGTGGTCATCGTCATCGGCGGCGGTCCCGGGACGACCGCCACCGGCGCCTGGTTCGCCGGCCGCGAGCCCGCCTATCCCCAGGGCATCCGGGGCTGGGCCCTGCCCGCCGAGGCCTACCGGGAGGCCGGAGCGACTCGCATGCAGGAGTCCGGCGAGGGGGAGTCCCCGAACCTGCGTGCCGCCCAGCTGGTCCGCCTCGGCCCCCGCACCGGCGACCTGGTCTGGGACATCGGCTGCGGCAGCGGCGCCCTGGCCGTGGAGGCGGCCCGCTTCGGCGCGGCCGTGCTGGCCGTGGACGCCGACCCGGGAGCCTGCTCCCGTACGGACGCCGCGGCCCGCGCCTTCGGCGTACCGCTCCAGATCGTCTGCGGCCGGGCCCCGCACGTCCTGGAACGGCTGCCCGAACCCGATGTCGTACGGGTCGGGGGCGGAGGCGTACCGGTGGTGAGGGCCGTCGTGGACCGGCGCCCGGAACGCATCGTCACGCACGCCTCCACCCGGGACGAGGCCGAGGCCCTCGGCGCGGCTCTCACCGGCAACGGCTACACCGTCGAATGCGCGCTGCTCCAGTCCGTCGACCTGGACCCCGAGGTGTGGACCGAGCGTGAACGGTCCGTCGTGTTCCTTCTCTCCGCACGCCGTTCGGACGTCTCCCCCTGACCGTTCCGCCCGGTACGGGAGGTAGGCTGGCCGATTGTTGTACCGCGCCCGGACGTTCGTCGCTTCGTTCGTCAATGTCCGGAAAAGTGGACTGTTTTGGTCCGCTCTGTGGTACGGCACCAACCGGGGGACGCGCAACGTGGCGCAGTCCACAGCGAGCCGTGGCGGAACTGCCTGCCGCGGCGGCGAACGGCCGCGAGAATAAGAAGAGGTCCGCGGGCGTTTCGTGCCGCGCGGCGAGCCCGCTCGTTCTTCATGACGAGCACCGGCGTGCCGTGGTTCGGCGTCCCGGGCGAAGGGCCGAAGGAGCACTGACGATGGGCGAGGGGTACGCATGACTGACACCGGCCAGATCCCGGGCGAGGGACTGCCGGAGAACGCAGGCATGGTGGAGCAGCCGGGCGTCCCCGCCCCGGACGCGTACACCTTCCTCGACCCCTCCGAGCACGCACCCGAGGACGACGACCTTCTGCTGATGCCGGCCTCCCAGGGCGCGTGGAGCGATCCGCAGACGGTCCAGGCCCCGGCGGCCCCGCAGGCCGCCCCCGCCGCCCAGGCCTCTGCCGCTCCGGCTCCGGAGCAGGCGGCACAGCTGTTCCAGGACCAGCAGCAGCCGCAGTACGCGACGCAGCCGCAGGTTCCCGCGCAGGGCCAGGAGACCCGGGTTCCCGCCGAGGCGCACGGCACCCACGAGTCCGGAGGCCGCGACACCGGCTCCGTCGACCTCGACGGCGTACGGATCCCGGCCCCGGCCCCCGCGCCCGTGCAGACCCCCACGCCGGTCGGCGCGCACGCGCAGGCCGCCGCCCCGGCCCGCCGCCCCGCGCACCGGGGCCCGGGACCGGGCGAGGCCCCGTCGTACGGCGGCGGTACGCAGGGTGGCGGCGTGGTCCGCTCGCTGGCCGACCGGGGCCCCGCCGGAGCGGTGCGGACCGCACCCGTCGCCCGCCACGCGAACCCGCCGGTGACCGGAGCCGCATACTTCGACGCCCCGGCGGACGAGGCCTCGGTGCTGCCGGGCCCGCAGCTGGGCGAGATCCCGCCGCAGGGGGCGTCTCCGTGGGGCCCGCCGCCGCAGCAGCCCGAGCCGGAGGTGGCGGCGTTGGCTGAGTCCGAGGATCCCCCGGCTGTGGAGGCTTCTGCTGGGCCGACGCCGGTCGTGGAGCCCGAGGTTGCGGCCGAGGCCGAGCAGCCGGGGGCGGCAACCGAGGCCGAGCCGGTCGCAGTGGCCGAGGCGGCGGCCCAGCCGGAGGCGGCGGCCCAGCCGGAGGCGGCGGCCCCTGCCGAGGCCGGGCAGCCGGCCCAGCCGGAGGCTCCGGCCCAGTCCGAGCAGGCGGCTCCCCGGCCGCTGGAGCCCGAGGCCGCTGTCGAGCCCGAGGCCGGCGTCGAGGCCGAGGCTTTCGCCGAGCCGGTCGCGGTGGCCGAGGCGGTCACTCCTGCCGAGCCCGAGCCCGAGCCCGAGCAGCCGGTCGAGCCGGTCCAGGCCGAGGTGGTCGCTCCGGTCGCGGCAGTCGCTCCCGTCCAGGTGGAGCCGTCCAGCCAGTCGGCACAGCCGGAAAAGGCCGAGGTGGTCGCTCCGCTCCCCGTGGAGCAGCCGGTCCCGGTCGAGGCGCTGGTCGAGCCGGTCCAGGTCGTTCCGCAGCCCGAGCCGGTGGAGCAGGCGACCCCGGCAGAAACGGTCGTCCTCGAGCCGGCCGCTGAGGAGGCTCCTGCCGAGCCGGTCGCCGCCGAGCAGCCCAAGGCCCCGGCCGCAGCGGTGATCCCGACGGAGCTGCCCGCCGAGTCGCCCGTTCAGGCGCCGGCGGCGGCCGCCGATGTTCCGGCCGAGTCCGGAGCACAGTTCATCCCGGTGGACGCCTCCGCGCCGGAACCCCCGGCTCCCGTACAGTCCGTCGAGACTGTTGAACCGGCACCGGCACCGGTGGTCGACGTGAGCGCGGAGGCCGTCGAAGCCCCCGAGTCCGCCGCCACCGCCGTGCTCACCGAGGCGGAATCCGTACCGGCATTGGAGGCGGTGGCCGGCCCTGCCACGGCGGAGCCTGAGCCCGTGCAGCCGGCCCCCGCCGGCACCGTGCCGGAACCCGCGGCCGTGACCGATGCCGAGGACGGCACCGGACCCGAGGTCATCGAGACCCCGGAGCTGGACGAGCAGCCGGCCGAGCAGCCCGTGGCGGAAGCGGCACCCCAAGAAGCCTTCACCCCGCCCGCGCCCGGCTACGACGACGTTGAGCGCGAGGCGGTGCTCCGGGTCATGCGCGAGCGCCGGGACATCCGCAACGGCTTCCGCAGCGACCCGATCCCGCACGAGGTCCTGCTCCGTGTGCTGGAGGCCGCGCACACCGCGCCGAGCGTCGGCCACTCGCAGCCCTGGGACTTCGTCGTCATCCGGTCCGCCGAGACGCGCCGCTCCATGCACGAACTGGCTCAGCGCCAGCGTGAGGCCTACGCCAAGTCGCTCCCCAAGGGCCGGGCGAAGCAGTTCAAGGAACTGAAGATCGACGCGATCCTCGACACCCCGGTCAACATCGTCGTCACCGCTGATCCCACCCGGGGTGGCCGTCACACCCTCGGCCGCCACACGCAGCCGCAGATGGCCCCCTACTCCTCGGCGCTCGCCGTGGAGAACCTGTGGCTGGCGGCCCGTGCCGAGGGCCTCGGCGTCGGCTGGGTCAGCTTCTTCGACGAACGTGAGATGGTCCGTGCGCTCGGACTGCCCGAGCACCTCGAAGTCGTGGCGTACCTCTGCGTCGGTTACGTCGACGAGTTCCCCGAGGAGCCCGAGCTGCTGCAGGCGGGCTGGTCCAAGCGCCGCCCGCTCTCCTGGGTCGTCCACGAGGAGACGTACGGCCGACGAGCGCTGCCCGGTGAGGAGCCGCACGACCTGCTCCAGGAGACCATCTCCGCCATCCGCCCGCTGGACGCGAAGGCGCTCGGCGAGGCGTGGGAGCGGCAGAAGCGGATGACCAAGCCGGCCGGAGCGCTCGGCATGCTGGAGATCATCTCCGCGCAGTTGTCCGGCCTCTCCCGGATGTGTCCGCCGCCGATCCCGGAGCCCGCGGCCGTCGCGATCTTCGCGGGTGACCACGGGGTGCACGCCCAGGGCGTCACGGCCTGGCCGCAGGAGGTCACCGCGCAGATGGTGGCGAACTTCCTCGGCGGCGGAGCCGTCTGCAACGCGTTCGCCGCGCAGGTCGGCGCGGAGGTCTGCGTCGTCGACGTCGGCGTCGCCACCGACCTGCCCGCGACCCCGGGCCTGCTGCCCCGCAAGGTGCGCAAGGGCACCGCGGACTTCACCACCGGTCCCGCCCTCAGCCGGGAAGACGTCCTCGCCGCCATAGAGGTCGGCATCGAGACAGCCCGCGACCTGGTGGCCGCGGGCAACAAGGCGCTGCTCACCGGTGAGATGGGCATCGCCAACACCACCGCGTCGGCCGCACTGATCTGCGTCTACACCGGGAGCGACGCCTCCGAGGTGACCGGCCGGGGGACCGGTATCAACGACGAGATGCACGCCCGCAAGGTCGACGTCGTACGGCGTGCGCTCGACCTCCACCAGCCGGACGCGTCCGACCCGATCGGTGTGCTCGCGGCGGTCGGCGGCCTGGAGCACGCCGCGATGGCGGGCTTCCTCCTCGGCGGAGCCTCCTTGCGTACGCCGGTCATCCTGGACGGCGTGAGCGCGGGCGCCGCGGCCCTGGTCGCCCGCGCCATCGCCCCCGAGGCACTGGCCGCCTGCATCGCCGGCCACCGCAGCGCGGAGCCGGGCCACGTGGCGGCCCTGAACAAGCTGGGCCTGCGCCCGCTGGTCGACCTCGACCTCCGTCTGGGCGAGGGCACGGGCGCGCTGCTGGCGCTGCCGATCGTGCAGAGCGCGGCACGGGCGATGCACGAGGTGGCGACGTTCGACGCGGCGGGAGTGACCGAGAAATAGCCTCTCGAGGCCCCTCCGGGCTCGCCGTTCCGGCCCCTCCGGCGTTCGAGGAGCGGGGTCCGGGGCGGCAGCCCCCGCCTTCAGCCCGTCCGGCGCTTGAGGACAGCAGGGGGGCCGGGGCGCAGCCCCGGTTTCGGGAAGGGGCGGGTAGGGCAGAGGCCCGCCGCCGGCGTTCCACCCCGCCGGGCCCTCGCCCGGGCCCACCCCTCACCACCCCGTATCGTGTGCCCCACCCAGGAACCCCCACTTCCGCACGTCACAGCCGCTCCACAGCCGCAGCGGCCCCTACGCAGCACCCCGCACGAGGAGCCCGCACCGCCATGGCCGAGCACGCAGACCACGCAGGTCACGCCGAGCGCGCAGACAGCGCCGACCACCCCGCGTACCCCGTCGGACTCCGGCTGCACGGCCGCCGCACCGTCGTCATCGGCGGCGGCCAGGTCGCGCAGCGAAGGCTGCCGCAGCTCATCGCCACCGGTGCCGTCATCACCCTGGTCTCCCCGTCGGCGACGGCCTCCGTCGAGGCGATGGCGGACGCCGGGGAGATCCGCTGGGAGCGCCGCCGCTACCAGGACGGCGACCTCGCCGACACCTGGTACGCCCTGGTCGCCTCCTCCGACACCGCCGCCAACGACGCCGCCTCCGCGGAAGCCGAACGCACCCGCACCTGGTGCGTACGGGCGGACGACGCCGAGGCCGCGACCGCCTGGACCCCGGCCACCGGCCGCAGCGAGAACGTGACGGTCGCCGTCCTCACCACCACATCCCAGGGCCGCGACCCCCGCCACTCCGCCGCCATCCGCGACGCCATCGTCGAGGGTCTGCGCGACGGCACCCTCACCGCCCCGCACCACCGCACCCGCGCCCCCGGTGTCGCCCTGGTCGGCGGCGGCCCCGGCGACCCGGACCTGATCACGGTGCGCGGCCGCCGCCTCCTCGCCGAGGCCGACGTGGTCATCGCCGACCGCCTCGGCCCCCGCGACCTGCTGGACGAACTGCCGCCGCACGTCGAGGTGATCGACGCGGCGAAGATCCCGTACGGCCGGTTCATGGCCCAGGAGGCGATCAACGAGGCGCTGATCGAGCACGCCAAGGCGGGCAAGGCCGTGGTCCGGCTCAAGGGCGGCGACCCGTTCGTCTTCGGCCGGGGCATGGAGGAGGCGCAGGCGCTGGCCGCCGAGGGCATCCCCTGCACGGTCGTCCCCGGGATCTCCAGCACCATCTCCGTCCCCGGAGCGGCAGGTATCCCGGTCACCCACCGGGGCGTGGCCCACGAGTTCACCGTGGTCAGCGGCCATGTCGCGCCCGAGGACCCGCGTTCGCTGGTCGACTGGGAGGCCATCGCCCGGCTGCGCGGCACCCTCGTCCTGCTGATGGCCGTCGACAAGATCGGTGCCATCGCCGCCGCCCTGATCGCCCACGGCAAGGACCCGGCCACCGCGGTCGCCCTCGTGCAGGAGGGCACCACCGCCGCCCAGCGCAGGGTCGACGCGACCCTCGCGGACGTCGGCGAACGCGCGGTCGCCGAGGACGTGCGTCCGCCCGCGGTGATCGTCATCGGCGACGTCGTCGCGGTCGGCCCGCACTCCGCACCGCAGCCGGCCCCTCCGACGGCGGAGTGACGGACGACCCCGGTACCCCACCCCCCACCAAGTAACCCGCGGTTACGCGTCTCCTCCCAGGCGTTGGCACCGCACACCGGACAAGGCAGTATCACCCTGTGGCAGATCTCATCACCGTCGACGACCCCGACGACCCGCGCCTGAGCGACTACATCGGACTGACCGACGTCGAACTGCGGCGACGGCGCGAGCCCGCCGAGGGCCTCTTCATCGCCGAGGGCGAGAAGGTCATCCGGCGCGCCCGGCACGCCGGGTACGAGATGCGGTCCATGCTGCTCTCCGCCAAGTGGGTCGACGTCATGCGCGACGTGATCGACGAGGTCCCGGCCCCGGTGTACGCCGTCGCCCCCGAGCTCGCCGAACGCGTCACCGGCTACCACGTCCACCGCGGGGCGCTTGCCTCCATGCAGCGCAAGCCGCTGCCCACCGCCGACGAACTCCTCACCACCGCCCGCCGGGTGGTGGTCATGGAGTCGGTCAACGACCACACCAACATCGGTGCGATCTTCCGCAGCGCCGCCGCCCTCGGCATGGACGCCGTCCTGCTCTCCCCGGACTGCGCGGACCCGCTCTACCGACGCTCGGTCAAGGTGTCGATGGGCGCGGTCTTCTCCGTCCCGTACGCGCGCCTCGAAGCGTGGCCCAAGGGGCTGGAGACCGTACGGGCAGCGGGCTTCCGTCTCCTCGCACTCACTCCCGACCCCAAGGCCACCAGCATCGACGAGGCGGCCCCGCACCGCCTGGAGCGGGTCGCGCTGATGCTCGGCGCGGAGGGGGAGGGGCTGTCCACGAAGGCGCTGATGGCCGCCGACGAATGGGTCCGCATCCCGATGGCGCACGGCGTCGACTCGCTGAACGTCGGCGCGGCGGCCGCGGTCGCGTTCTACGCGGTGGCGACGGGCCGCCCGGAGAGCTGAGAGGGGGCCACCCGGGCTCGAGGCGAAGCCTCAGCGCGACCCGGCCTGCTCCTGGCCCCGCTCAGGTGCCCGCACCTGCGACACCTGCCCCGGCTGTTCGCTCCCGCCCAGCCCGCGCGCCGGCCCCTGGCATCCCTGGGCGGCCGCGATCCCCAGCGCCACCAGCAGCGTGACCACCACGAACACCACCAGCCGCTGGCGCAGCAGCCGGGGATTGGCCGGACGCCGTCCCGCCGAGGTCGTCCTGGCCCCGGAACGGGTCCCCGGCCTGCCGTTCGCCGCGCTGGGGCGCTTCCCGGAGCCCGTGGTGCCGCGCGGCGCTGAAGCGGTGCGGCGAGCTGATCGCCGCGTACGACCGCGGCCACTGACGTACGTCCTGGCCGTGCGTTCCGCCCGGGGACGGCGGATGCTGGC